>NZ_AJZR01000042.1:0-3834 GCF_000271925.1 Capnocytophaga sp. oral taxon 412 str. F0487
TTCAGATGAGCAGACTCAATATTTTGTCACCCGAATTTACAAAGACTCAAAGTATATTTTAGCAGAAGGGAGTCAAGTAAAGAAATTAGCTGAGCAAGATGAGCATCTGCGCTTAATTAGCAGTCAGAAAGTACATCTTTTCACTAAAAGTCAAAAGAAGACAAAAAATACCTTTCGTTTGATAGAGGGTAGACTGCTAAAGAAGGATGAGAAGAGAGGAGAAATTAAAGAAGAGAAGATACTGTTTTTAAGTAACTTAACCGATGATTTTAGTGATGAGCAAATAGCCGGAATTTATAGGAATCGTTGGAAGATAGAGCAGTATTTTCGTTTTATAAAGCAAGAGCTTAACTTTAAACATTTCTTTTCAAGAAATCTCAATGGCATACAAGTGATGATGTATGTAATATTAATAGCATCAATATTACTATTGACATACATAAAAGAAGAAGGATTGAAAGGCTATAAAATCCCTAAAAGGCGATTTTGTTATGGTTTACAAGATGAAATAATTAAAGAAATTGTAATCCATTGCGGAGGAGATCCTTCAAAAATGTATTCTTATTCAGATAGTTAAAAATGTTCCTTACAACCTTAGTTTCAAACTTTGGCAAAGTTTGAGATGAAAAAATGATATGCTGGGACTGTTAGGAATGTTCGGAAGGAAACGGAAAAGAACGGAAGAGGGCTGAGAGAAGATTTGGTGAAAAAAGAGTGTAAGAAGGGTGGGATTAGCTTATAGAGAGCTTATAGGAAGCTTATACGAATCTTGGACGATTGGTATAGAAAGGGTATATAAGTGGTTGACTCATAGTATAATATAGCGATGCAAAAAATGGCAAAAAGAGGGTTTCGAGGCGAAAGAAAAGAGAATCCTCTCCCCGTCCCTCTCCCAAGGAGAGGGGGAGTGTAGCGACGGAAAAGCGGAGGAAACCTCCCCCTAGTCCACTCGGAGAGGGGGAACTGTGACAAGTCATTTATTCGGTAAGCCCCCGAACCCCCGAAGGGGGACAAGCTGGGAAAGGTGACAAACTCCCCTTTCTCACATACTCCGCTCTCGCAGGGCACATACCCAGCTATTGTTGGCTACCTTCAAAGGGGGAATGTTGGGACGGAAAATTGAAAGAAATGATGAATGACGAGAGGCGAATGACGAAGGCGGACTTCCTTTAAAAGGGGAATGTGGTGAGCAATAGGGGGTTGTAAAAGGTTTTGGAGAGGTTAGAAGGAACCAAATGGGCGGGAGCTACAAGCTCGCGCTAGCGATAGGGGCAATGTTCAAAGGGGGAGTGTAGCGAAAAGAAAGGGAGGTGTGTGGTGATGGAAAATGTAGTTAAACCGAAGTTGGGGTATAATAAAAAAGCACTTACAAACATTTGTAAGTGCTTTTGTTTTGAGGGTGGTCCCAGTTGGGCTCGAACCAACGACCCTCTGATTATGAGTCAGATGCTCTAACCAGCTGAGCTATGAGACCTGTCTGTTTTTAATTAAGACGGTGCAAAAGTAGTATTTAAAAATGAATTGACCAAATTTATAGGGAATTTTTTCGAGAAAAAGGGTAAAAATAAGTGGTGAAGGCTTTGGCTATTTGAAGAGAATGTTTTATTTTTGCGCTGTAAAAACAATTCATTACATTGGTAAAACTGAATTATGAAAAGAGTTATTACTTCGCTATTCGTAGCTTTTATTACGCTTTCGGCGTTAGCTCAAGACCGTAAACTGACGGTTGCCGAAGCGGTTTTTCACGCGGTACAAGACCCTTCTTCTGAAATGGGATACCGCATGCTCTCTCCTGAAACTTTGGATAATTTGCAGTGGATTGAGGGCACTGACCTGTATCTGTACAGCAAAGGTGATACGTATGAGATTTTCAACCCCAAAGGTGAAAAAGTGGGCGCTATTGGCAGTGAGCTCACAATGGGGTTTGAGTGGTTGCAAAGCTACTTGCGAAACAGCGGTTCGTTGCCTCCTATCACCTATATCGGTAAAGAGGAAATGGTTTTAAAAGTGGATAATACTTATTACCGTTACAATTACGAGCGCAAGAATGTGCTCAGTAGTATTACGCTACCCAAAGGGGCTGAAAACGCTGAATACAATCCTCTTACAAAATCGGTGGCATATACCTTAGATAATAATTTGTATTTGGCTACTGAAAAGAATGAAAAACAAGCGGTTACTGCTTTTACTGATGCGAATATTGTAGCCGGTAAATCGATTCACCGCAACGAATTTGGCATTAATAAAGGTATATTCTTTTCGCCTAAGGGCAATTATTTAGCTTTCTATCAGAAAGACGAAAGCAAGGTGGCTGATTACCCTTTGGTGGATATTACCACTACTCCTGCTACCTTAAAAGCGATTAAATACCCGATGGCAGGTCAGCCGAGCGAGCAGGCAGCAGTAGGGATTTACGATTTCCAAAGCGGGAAGGTTTCTTATTTAGACATCAACACTACCGATGAACACTTTCTCACAAATTTGGCTTGGAGCCCTGATGAGCGATATATTCTTTTGGCGGAAGTAAACAGAGCGCAGAACCACTTTGCCTTAAACCGTTACGACGCACGTACGGGTAAAAAGGTAAATACAATTTTTGAAGAGCGCAACGCTAAATGGGTAGAGCCCGAAAAGCCTGCTGTGTTCTTGCCGAACAACGCAAATGAGTTTTTATGGCTAAGCGAGCGCGATGGTTTTACAAACGTATACCATTACAATGTGAATGGCAAACTCATTAAGCAAGTTAGCAATTTCCGTTGGGTAGTGCAAGATATTTTAGGTTTCGACGCACAAGGGAAATACGTCTTTATCACCGGTACAGGTGCTGACCCACGTGAGCAACATTGCTTTAAGATAGAGCTTAAAAACCCTAAAAAGGTGAGTGCTCTTACTCCCGAAGCAGGAACTCATAACGTACAGCTGAGCAGTGACGGGAAATATCTTTTGGATAGCTATAGCAGTATCAGCGTTCCACAAAATATAGACCTTGTAAATACAGATAAAGGCAGTAGACAGCGTTTGCTTACGGCTAAGAATCCGCTGGAAGGTATTGCGGTAGGCACCACTGAGTTTGTAACGCTGAAAGCCGAAGACGGTACGCCTCTTTACGGTAAATTGCACAAACCTAAGACTTTTGACCCTAACAAAAAGTACCCTGTGCTGATTTATGTATATGGAGGACCACACGCCCAACAGGTGAAAAACGAATGGTTAGCAGATACTTACTTGTGGTTACACGCTTTTGTAGAAAACGAACAGTATATTGTGTTTACCTTAGACAACCGCGGTAGTGAAAACAGAGGTTTTGCTTTTGAGAGCGTAATCCACCGTCGTTTGGGAGAAATAGAGGTAAAAGACCAGCTTAAAGGGGTGGATTATTTGAAGAGTCTGCCTTATGTAGATGGCAATAGGATAGCAGTACACGGCTGGAGTTTTGGAGGATTTATGGCTTCGAGCTTGCTCACTCGTCACCCTGAAATATTTAGAACTGCTGTGGCAGGAGGGGCTGTAACTGATTGGAAGTATTACGAAGTGATGTATGGCGAGCGCTATATGGATACCCCACAAGAAAACCCAGAGGGTTACGAGAATAGCCGAGTGGGCAAATACCTCACGAATTTGAAGCGCCCACTACTATTTATTCACGGCAGTGTAGACGATGTAGTAGTGCCTCAACACCTGATGAGTATTACACGTGAGTCTATCAAGAAAAACGACTTTATAGAGTTATTTATCTACCCGATGCACGCACACGGTGTACGGGGTACTGACCATATCAATCTTACAGAAAGAATTATTGATTATGTGAAGAAAAACAATCAGTAGTTATCAGAG
>NZ_AJZR01000043.1:0-13166 GCF_000271925.1 Capnocytophaga sp. oral taxon 412 str. F0487
TTCAGATGAGCAGACTCAATATTTTGTCACCCGAATTTACAAAGACTCAAAGTATATTTTAGCAGAAGGGAGTCAAGTAAAGAAATTAGCTGAGCAAGATGAGCATCTGCGCTTAATTAGCAGTCAGAAAGTACATCTTTTCACTAAAAGTCAAAAGAAGACAAAAAATACCTTTCGTTTGATAGAGGGTAGACTGCTAAAGAAGGATGAGAAGAGAGGAGAAATTAAAGAAGAGAAGATACTGTTTTTAAGTAACTTAACCGATGATTTTAGTGATGAGCAAATAGCCGGAATTTATAGGAATCGTTGGAAGATAGAGCAGTATTTTCGTTTTATAAAGCAAGAGCTTAACTTTAAACATTTCTTTTCAAGAAATCTCAATGGCATACAAGTGATGATGTATGTAATATTAATAGCATCAATATTACTATTGACATACATAAAAGAAGAAGGATTGAAAGGCTATAAAATCCCTAAAAGGCGATTTTGTTATGGTTTACAAGATGAAATAATTAAAGAAATTGTAATCCATTGCGGAGGAGATCCTTCAAAAATGTATTCTTATTCAGATAGTTAAAAATGTTCCTTACAACCTTAGTTTGAAACTTTGCCAAAGTTAAATAAACTGACATTAAAATAAATGTAATAAAAACTATTTGTCTATTTAGAAAATTATTTTTACTTTTGCGCCTTTCAAAATCAATATAAAAATAATAGTGTTTTAACACAGAATTATTTTCCGATTAGAGTATCTGAAAAAGAAAATAATTCTAAATATATCTAAATGCTTTTCATATAAACTATTTCGCAACGCCTTTATGTCCGATATTCTACATTACCCTCTTACTGATTTCGTTACCTCTTGTGGGGTGCGTATTCCCGCTCTTAGGGTGTATTATCAAGTGTTTGGAAAAGCCTTAGGCACAGCTCCGGTAGTGGTAGTAAATCACGCTTTTACAGGCAATTCACAAGTTACGGGTGAAAACGGCTGGTGGAAAGAAGCCATCGGTGAAGGGAAGTTGATAGATACCCTCAAATACACGGTAGTAGCTTTTAATATCCCTGGCAATGGTTTTGGAGCACGCGAAGAAGATATGATTCCTAACTATGAGCATTGGGCAGGTATAGATGTAGCGCGCATTTTTAACCAAGGGCTCACCGAGCATTTAGGACTTAAAGAAGTATTTGCCCTTGTAGGGTGCTCGTTAGGTGGCGGTATTGCTTGGGAAATGGCAGCCCTCGCCCCTACCCTTTTCAAAGAATTGGTAATCGTAGCTGCCGATTGGAAAGCAACCGACTGGATTATAGGTAACTGCCTCTTGCAAGAGCAGATACTCAAAAACTCTACACACCCCTTGCACGATGCACGCCTCCACGCGATGTTGTGTTACCGCACGCCTCAATCGTTGAAACTGAAGTTTGAGCGCACCACCAACATTCCGTTGCAGTTGTACAATGTAGAAACGTGGCTCTTACACCACGGCGACAAACTGCACAAACGCTTCTCACTCTCCGCCTACAAACTGATGAACCAATTGGTAAAAACCATAGATATTTCAAAAGAACGCGGTAGTTTTGCCGAGGCTGTAGCGCCTATCACCGCACATATTACCATTGTAAGCACCGATTCCGACTTGTATTTCGTTCCTCAAGAGAACCGCGATACCGTAACCGAACTGCGCGAAATGGGCAAACCCGTAGATTATTACGAAATCCACTCCGTACACGGTCACGATGCTTTCCTGATAGAACACAAACAGTTAGAACAGTTTTTAAAGAAAGTGTTTAATTAATGATTAATGATAAATTATTGATGGATAATGGGCTCAATATTATAGCTAAAAGCTACGGAGCTCAAAATGCAAATAAAAAACTCCTCTTATTATTGCTATTTTTTATAAGTGCATATGCGTTTACTTTTGCGCAGAGAAAAATAGAAGGTAAGTATTATATAAAGGAGAAAGAAATGCACATAGAGTGTTGTGCTACTGATACCTACACGTTCTATAGCAATGGCATTTTTGATTATGCTGAGGAAGGTGAGTTAGGAATTATTCATTATGGCAAAGGTCATTACACCCTCACGAAGGATTCTTTAGTGTTAAATTACGATTTAACAGAGGTAAAATACCCTGGATATTATATCGCTAAACCTTATACTAATTATAAAGATTACATCACTTTAAACTTAACAGTATACGATTTAGAAAAGAAGCCTTTACCGAATGTAGATGTTTCTCTGTTTAAAGAAGGAGCTCCTACAGGAGGTGATACTGACGAAAATGGGAAATTGACAATAAAAGTACCTAAGACGAATGAAAAGTGTGCTTTATTACTGACCTATAATCACGAATCTATGTATAAAGTCGAATCTATAGACCTTAATTTATGCTATGATTTAGAATTTTACCTCACTAAAACTCCGATGAGCTTTTTTGATATAGGAAATGCTATTAAAGATGAAGTAAGTCGTTTTAAAATTGTAAAACTTAGAGGAGATGAGTTTGTGGTGCGTAATGATAAAAAAGGAGAAGTTACTTTCAAAAAGGTAGAAGATAAAAAGTAAACAAATGAAGATATTAAAATTTGGTGGAAAATCACTTGCCAATGACGGCATTGAAAAGGTACTCAGTATCATTGCTGGGCTTGCTAAAACTGAACCTATATCAGTAGTAGTTTCAGCACGAGGCAACACTACCGATGAATTAGAGGCTTTGCTCGAAAAAGCGAGTAAAGGCGAGGATTATACTGCTGACTTTCAACAACTGAAAGACGAACAGCAGTATAACGATAGTGTGTCGTTTGAGTCCGAATTTCAGTTGCTCGAAAAACTCCTTGAAGGCGTTTCGCTACTGAAAGACTACAGTCCTAAGACCAAAGATTTGGTATTGGCACAAGGCGAACTGATGTCGGCTAAGCTTGTGGCAATACTACTCCAGCACAAAGGCTTGGAAAGTACTTTTGTGGATAGTCGTGAAATCTTCAAAACCGATGCTGTGGTAGGCAACACACAAATTATCAACTCAGTATCCGAAAAACTCACCCGCGACCGCTTTGCAACCATTCCTCCTCATCACGTAGTGGTGGTTACAGGCTTTATCGCTTCCACCGAAAAAGGCGATACCACTACCTTAGGGCGCAATGGCAGTAACTATTCGGCAGCGCTTTTGGCTAACTACCTC
Organism: Capnocytophaga sp. oral taxon 412 str. F0487; assembly: GCF_000271925.1. Lineage (NCBI taxonomy): Bacteria > Pseudomonadati > Bacteroidota > Flavobacteriia > Flavobacteriales > Flavobacteriaceae > Capnocytophaga > Capnocytophaga sp. oral taxon 412. Next base: position 3,183 of record NZ_AJZR01000043.1, read on the forward strand.
AACGCTTCCGAACTGCAAAACTACACCCACGTCGATGGTATCTTCACTGCCAATCCTGAGTTAGTACCCGAAGCCAAAATTATACGTCATCTTTCTTACGAAGAAGCCAATGAGTTGGCTAACTTTGGAGCTTCTATACTCCACGCCAAAACCATTATCCCACTCATTGAAAAAAGCATTCCGTTGCGCATCAAAAACACTTTCAATAGTGAAGATGAGGGAACCCTCATTCACAAAGAAAGCGTGCAAGAGGGCATCAAATCGATTTCGGTAATTAAGGATAATGCCCTTATCGTGATGGAAGGTCGCGGACTCTTGGGCAAAGTGGGCGTAGATGCTCGTATTTTTAAAGCGCTCGCACAAAAAGGTATCAGTGTGAGTATCATCTCACAAGGTTCATCGGAGCGCGGGGTAGGCTTGGTAGTAGCTTCTAAAGATGCTAAACTTGCCAAAGCTGCTATAGACGAGGAATTCTCACACGATTTCTACACCAATGATGTGAGCAGTGTGAGCATCGTAGAAGATGTAGCTGTAATTTCTATCGTAGGACAACCGCTTGCTACTTTCCACCACCCTTATAACGCACTAATACGCAACCAAATCGTTCCTTTGCTCATCAACAATGCCGTTACAGGTAGAAACGTGAGTTTGGTACTCAAAACCAAAAAACTCCACAAGGCATTGAACGTAATTCACGGTGAAATCTTTGGGGTTTCACGCCGTATCAACTTGGTAATCTTTGGTAAAGGTACCGTAGGGGCTACCCTCATTGACCAAGTGATTGCAGCACACGACAATATACTCCACCGCAAGAACATCAGTTTGCGTATCGTTGCAATTGCCAATTCACAACAGCTACTCACCAATGCAAAAGGAATTGGCAGTCATTGGCGTTCTGCCTTCGATAAAGAAGCCGTGCCTTATAGCTTCGACACTTTGCAAGCCTTTGTAGATAAAAATCACTTAGAGAACCTTATCGCCGTAGACGTAACCGCCAGCAAAACCTTTGTAGACAACTATATTCCACTTATCAAGAGCGGTTACGACTTGGTTTCAGCTAATAAAATAGCGAATACTATTTCGTTTGACTTCTATCAAGAACTGCGCAAAACTCTCAAACAACACCAAAAAACTTATCTCTACGAAACCAATGTAGGGGCAGGCTTACCCTTGATAGACACTATTCGTCTCTTGCACCATTCGGGCGAAAACATCACCCGTATCAAGGGAATATTCTCAGGAACGCTCAGCTATCTGTTCAACACCTTTTCAGCAGAAAACAAGCCGTTTAGCGAGGTGCTCCAGCACGCTATCAACAGTGGTTATACCGAACCCGACCCTCGTGAAGACCTCTGTGGTAATGATGTAGGTCGCAAACTGCTCATCTTAGCCCGCGAACTCGATTTAGGAAATGAGTTCACCGATGTGAAGATACAAAACCTTATCCCCGAACATTTAAGAGAAGGCTCTGTGCAAGACTTTTTGCAACGTTTAGACGAGTTTAATGCGCCTTATCAGCAAATCAAAGAAGCACAAGCCCCTGACCACGTACTGCGTTATGTAGGCGACCTTCACGGCGACTTAGCTTCTACCGAAACGGTTCAGTTAGACGTATCGCTCGTATCGGTTCCGCGCAACAGTGCCCTCGGTCAGGTAAAAGGTGCTGACTCTATTTTTGAGATTTACACCGAATCTTACGGCGATAACCCTATCGTGATACAGGGTGCAGGAGCAGGCGCTTCAGTAACCGCACGAGGGGTATTTGGCGATATTTTAAGATTAGCAGAGAAAAGTAGGTTTTAGGGGTTAGCACTATGAATCAAGAAGAAAATCCTTTGTTAAAAATGTCGTTGCAGGAATTGTGGCAACTGTTCCCTATCAATCTTACACAGCACAACCCTTTGTGGAAAGAATGGTATGAGGAAGAACGCAGTTTCCTTTTAAAACAATTGCCCTCTAACGAAGTGGTACGGCTAAGCCATATAGGCAGTACTGCTGTGGAAGGGATACAAGCCAAACCTATTGTAGATATGTTATTAGAAGTGAAGAAAGACAGTTCATCTCAGAAGCTAAAAGAAGCCATTTTACAATCAGGTTATCTATGTATGAATGAAACAAACGATAGGATTTCTTTTAATAAAGGCTATACTATTAATGGGTTTGCAGAACGTGTGTTTCATCTGCACTTGCGTTATGAAGGCGATAATGATGAACTCTATTTTCGCGATGAACTGCAAGCACACCCATCGGTAGCCAAAGACTATGAAACGCTTAAATTGTCTCTTTGGAAGCCTTTTGAGCACGACAGAGATGCTTATACCGCTCACAAAACAGACTTTGTGAAACAATATACACTGATAGCAAAAGAAGAATTTAAAGGAAAATATGAAAATAACAGACCATATTAAGAATGCCAAAGGAAAAACACTCTTCTCCTTTGAAGTAGTACCTCCTAAAAAAGGAAATAATATTGAAGAACTATACCGAAACATAGACCCCCTAATGGAGTTCAATCCTCCGTTTATAGATGTAACTACCTCACGCGAGGAGTATTATTACATTGAACATCCTAATGGGTTATTGGAAAAGAAAGTAACCCGTATGCGCCCTGGTACGGTGGGTATTTGTGCGGCTATTCAGCATAAATACAAAGTAGATACAGTACCTCACGTGCTTTGTGGTGGTTTTTCAAAAGAAGAAACTGAGTACCTTTTGGTAGATTGCCTCTACTTGGGTATAGACAACGTAATGGCTTTGCGCGGTGATGCGATGAAAGAACAACGCTACTTTCAGCCTACTGAGGGCGGACATACCTACGCTACCGAACTCGTTACTCAAATCAGCAATTTGAACAAGGGGATTTACCTCAACGGCATTGCTGCCGACCATAAGGCTAATTTCTGTATAGGAGTAGCGGGGTATCCTGAAAAACACATTGAAGCTCCCTCACTCACCTCGGACTTGGCGCGCCTAAAAGAAAAGGTAGATGCGGGTGCCGACTATGTGGTAACACAGATGTTTTTTGACAATCAGAAGTATTTTGAGTTTGTAGAGAAAGCCAAAGAAGCAGGCATCAATGTGCCTATCATACCAGGAATTAAGCCTATTGCTATTAAAAAGCACCTCAACCTTCTGTCACAAGCCTTTAAAATAGATTTCCCCGAAGAGCTCATCAAAGCAGTGGAATCCTGCAAGAACAACAACGAGGTAAAACAAGTGGGTATAGAGTGGGCAATTCAGCAGAGCAAAGAGCTCAAAGCCACTGGGGTACCTGTCTTGCACTATTATTCAATGGGAAAATCAGATAATATAGTAAAGGTAATATCAGAAGTATTTTAACAATTGTTAATTATCAATTGTCAATTGATTTATTGATTTGTTCGATGTAATGGGTAAGTTCTTCTTTGCCGGTTTTGTTTTCGGCTGAAGTGATGAAGTAGGGCGGGAATTCTTCCCAAGTTTCGAGGAGTACTTGTTGATAAGCTGCTATATTGCGCTCAATAGCTAAAGGTTTGAGTTTATCGGCTTTGGTAAAAACAATAGCAAACGGAATGCTGTGTTCTCCTAACCATTGCATAAACTCCACATCTATCTTCTGAGGTTCGTGGCGCACATCTACTAATACAAATGCGCATACCAACTGTTGTCGCTCCTCAAAATATTTAGTAATAAATTGCTGAAATACCTTTTTAGTTTCTTTGGATACCCTTGCATAACCATAACCAGGGAGGTCTACTAAAAACCAACTACTATCTATTTTAAAATGATTGATGAGTTGAGTTTTCCCTGGACGCCCCGAAGTTTTAGCCAAATTCTTGTGATTGGTAAGCATATTGATAAGCGACGATTTCCCTACGTTGGAACGCCCTATAAAAGCATATTCAGGTAAATTTTCCTTGGGGCACTTACTCACCTGAGAGTTACTCATCACAAATTCAGCTTTTTTTATCATCTTACCTCCTTATTTTCAAGCCACTTATTTAAAATCTCGTTGAACAGTTGAGGGTGCTCCATCATTGGGGCGTGACCACATTTGTCTATCCAATGCAGTTCGGAATTAGGCAATAGTTCGTGAAATTCTTCAGCGACTTTAGGGGGGGTTACATTGTCGTTTTTACCCCAGATGAGGCAAGTAGGGGTTTCCATTTTAGGCAAATCTTTTGCCATATTATTGCGGATAGCACTTTTGGCAAGTGCCAAAGTTTTGATAAGTTTAGAACGGTCGGAGATATTAGCAAATACCTCATCTACAATTTCTTTAGTAGCTACGGCAGGGTCGTAGAACACTTCTTCGCATTTCTTTTTGATAAAATCGTAATCACCACGACGTGGATAGCCATCGCTCATTGCTTTTTCGTACAGCCCAGAACTACCTGTAAGCACTAATCCGAGTACGTTTTTAGGGTGCATTTTAGCATAGAGCAAACCTACGTGTCCACCAAGCGAATTGCCAAGCAGGATTACTTTTTCAAACTTCTTGTGTTTGATGAATTTCTGTATATATTTAGCCAATGTTTTCACCGAAGTTGTGAGCAATGGCATAGAGAAGAGAGGCAGTTCGGGGACTACCACTTTATATTTGCTGGAAAAAAAAGAAACTACTTCTTCAAAGTTACTAAGCCCCCCCATCAATCCGTGTAAGATAATGATAGGTGTGCCCTCACCTTTTTCGATGTATGAAAATTTACCTTCTTTTTTTACTTCTACTGTCATTGGTTTTTATCAAAAAGTTTTTTTGAGCTACAAAGGTAATATTTTTATTTCTATTTACGTGCAGGAAAGTGAAAATATTTTTTACTCTCTCTTCTTATTATTAACGCAAATAGTTATTTATTAAGCAAATACAATAAAATATTCCATTGTACAACAATGTTTTTTCCAATGTGAAAAATAAGAAATAGTTACAAATTAGCAAATTAACCAAAGGTTATTATAACTTATGTATGAGTTCTTGTAAATGAGTATTTCTCCTGAAAGAATATTCTTTGCTACTACGATTGAGGTATTTTATAATATCAGCGGTTTTCTGGAGGGTAGTTTTATCATCGAAAAAAAACAATAGTTCTGAGATGATTTCTAAGGTATCTTCACTATTTTTATAGGCTAAAAGTATTGTATCTGTAGGAGTATTGATGAAATAAGTAAGTGTGTGTGGAGTATATTTTTCGGCTAAGTAGTCCAAATATTTGAGTTGCTCTTCTTTTGCGGGCTTTTTGCTCAATAGTGCGGTGAGCTCTTCAAAGAAAAGGTCTATTTGCCGTTTGAGGTAATCTTTCTCTATCATAGGATTTATATTGTATTATTATGGAACGAGCTACAAACTCACATCAGCGGAGAGAATATCCATAAAATTGACAATTCAACTTTGCCAAAATTTGAAACTTTGGCAAAGTGTGCGACTCTTTCACATTGCTACCCTTCATAAATAAAAAAATTAGTATATTGGCTAATTATTACGGTGCTAATCGCTCTAATTTCCAATCGTAGTCTTCAGTAAGAGTGTAACGCAGACGGTCGTGTAGACGATTGGGGCGTCCTTGCCAAAATTCAAGGCTTTGTGGTCGGACTAAGAAACCTCCCCAATGCTCAGGACGAGGTACTTCTTTGCCTTCGTATTGTTTTTCTAATGCGTGCAGGTGCTCTTCGAGATATTCTCTTGAAGGGATTACTTCGCTTTGTGGTGATACTATTGCCCCTAACTGACTACCCAAAGGACGTGACTCAAAATAACCGTCGGAGGTATTGGCAGGGACTTTTTCAGCAATACCTTTGATGATGATTTGCCTTTCGAGAGATGGCCAGAAGAAAGATAAACACAAGTGAGGATTGACGAGAATGGCTTTCCCTTTTTCGCTGTTGTAATTGGTGTAGAAAATAAAGCCTTCGTAAGTGTACTGTTTAAGGAGTACCACGCGGGTCTTTGGGTAACCATCGAGCCCTATGGTACTTACTGACATTGCATTGGCTTCGTCTACACTGTTGCTCTCATCGGCTTCGTAAAACCAAGTTTGAAAGAGCTGCATAGGATTCTCAGGAGCATCGCTTTCTAAAAGAGCACGCTTGTTGTACGTTTTTCGGTAGTTGCTTAAATCCATTTGTTTAGGTAAAAGATAAAAAGTAAAAGGTAAAAGATTGGTGATGCAAAGATAAAAAATAATTAACAAACTTGAAAATTAGAATGGGCACGAGCTACAAGCTCGCGCCAGCTGAACTACAAGCTCGCGCCAGCTGAGGAAAATAGGAAATGAGGATAGTTAGTCAGTTGTTTTTTTATAACGTTTGGCTTTAAGGTCTTTAGTCGTTACACATATATCATAGCCCATTTCTTTTAGTCCTTTAATTAGTTCAAAGTCACAAGTCCATATCTTGTGTCCTTTTTCAAAATGAAGAGCTATAAAAGGGTAGTCATCAGGATCGACAAATTTAGCTATTTCTTCTGCTTTATCTAAATATTGTTGAGGAATATCATCTACTTTAAAAAAAGTAATGTTCTGAATAAATTCTTCCAAAAGAATACTCGCTTGCTTTTTAGAAAGATTATTATTCTTCATAATTTTAGGCAAGTGTTCTTCTATTTCTTCTAAAAGGTAATCAGGAGCTATAAACTGAATGTTTTTCTTTTTATCTTTTAAAATATTAGCAATTACTCCATTGGGTTTATAAAAACAACTATAGATAATATTAGTATCTGAAATAACTATCATATTGCTTGTTTCTCTTTCTTTTTAGCGAGATCTTCTCTCCAACGTCTGGCTATATTTCTATTAGATTCTTTACTCATAGCCATTATTTCTTCGCGGTATTTGATAGGTATACCGTATTCATCTTCTTCTAAATCATCGTTGTAAGAGATAATTTCGTCAACCTCTTTGCTCATAGAAACTTTTGTAAAGTCAAGTTTCTTGGCATATTCTACAAAAGCTAAAGCTTGAGGATTGTTGTCCGTAATGGTAATTATGTAGGGCATAATCTTCTTTTTTTGGCAAAAGTAAAAAATAATTAGCAAATTAGCAAATTTGAAAAATTACTGAATGTAAGAAAACAGGAGTTAAAGACATACATCTTTAACTCCTGTTTTCTATTTTCCTAATTTCTATTTATTAATAGAAAGCACTTAGGTTTTCTTTAATGGTGGCAGTGCTTTCCAATGATTTGAGAATACCTTGAGCAGCACGGTCGGTGCGGAGTTTCTCAACAGTTTCAGCATAGGTTTTGTAGTTATCCAATGCAGGAGCTACAGTAGCTGAGGTAAGTTGGATTACGTATACCGCATTTTCGCCGTCGATAGGTTTAGAAAGCTGACCTTGTTTGAGTCCGAAGGCTGCACCTACTACTTTAGGTTCGCGTCCTTCGCCTATGATAGTTGGGTTTTTCATTATGAGGTTCGCAGCGCTTTTCACTTCGGTTTTGTTAGCTGAAGCGATAGCTTCGAGGCTATTACCTTTGGCTTTCTCTTTTAAGATAGCGGCTTTTTTCTCGCGAATGAGAATTGGTTTTACCATAGGAGTAGCCTCTTGTACTGAGCTAATACCTTCTTCGCCTTGTTTTACCAATTGGGCTACAATATAGTTACCACCACTGGTGAATTTCTTGATATCACCTATTTTAGTGTCCTTTTGGAACAACCATTGTACGATAGAGCGGTTTGAGCCCAATCCTATAATTTGGTCGTCGTTCTTATGTAGGTTATCGGCACGGAGCACTGAAAGTTCACTCTTTTTAGCAATATTAGCAAACTCTTTGGGATTTTGAGCTGCCTTCATTTCGAAGTTAGTTACCTTAGAGAAAAGAGAGTTGATAGTCGCTTCGGAAGGGTCTACTTTACGGCTGATAGTAGCGATGTTCACTGCTTCGGCTTTATCAGTTACTTTTACTACGTGGAAGCCAAAATCGGTTTCTACTAACCCAATAGTACCTACAGCATTGTTGAAAGCAAATTCTTCAAAAGGTTTTACCATAGCGCCTTTGGAGAAGAACCCGAGGTCGCCTGCACTGTAAACAGCTCCTGGTTCTTCAGAATTTTCACGAGCGAGTTGCGCAAAATCAGCACCTGCTGCTTTGGCTTGAGCTAAAAGCTCTTCGGCTTTTGCCTTAGCTTCTTCCTTAGTACGGGTAGTATTAGGCGTAGCTGCCTGACTGCCGGCGTAGGCTATAAGAATGTGGCTTGCTTTCACAGCACCGCCTGGTTGTTTGGCAATCATACGGCTGAGTTTGAGACTTCCGTCTTCTTCATAAGGACCGAACACTTTGCCTACCGGAAGGTTAAAAAGAGTATCGGCGTAAGAAGAACGAAGATTGTCTTTATTTACAAAAATGCTATCGTAAGGCACATCGGAATGACGGTCTACGAAATCTTTGATGTTTTTTGTTTTAGCAAAGCCTGCAATAGTATCGTTTTTATTGGTTTTGCTGTTAAACACTACTTCGGGTTGCAAGAGCTTGAGTAGGCTTTCTTTTTCGGTTTCAATATCGGTTTGCGATGGTTTTTCGCTCACTACTATATATTGGATATTTCGATAAGCCTCTTGTTTAAATTGTTTTTCGTGTTTCTTGATATAATCTTGTATCTCGCTATCGGTTACCTTTACGCTTTTATCATCGATAGAGCTGTATTGCAACGCTACATAGCTGATATCGGCGAGGTCTTTTTCCTGATGGTATTCCATTTCGGCTTCGGTATTGGTAACGCCGAGACCTGCGCGGATAAGGCTGAAATACATTCGCTGTTTAGCATCTTCGATAATAGCATCTTCTTGCATTTTCCACTGAGCATAGGCTTGCGGATTGGTGTTTTTGAGGGTAGCCAAATAGTTGGTGAATTTATTTGCGTCGAACACTCCGTACTCATTCACAAACTGAGGGTTTTGAGCGAGCGGTGTTTTAGCAAGAATTGCTAAAATCTGGTCTTTTTCTACACTGAGACCTAATTTTTCGATTTGTTGGTTGAGGAGGATTTGTTGGACGTTTTGTTCCCAGACGTATTTAGCGGCTTCGATGCTAGATACTTGTCCGTTAGCTTGACGGGTAGCATTTTCCACTTGCTGACGGAATGCATCGATAGGTACCTCTTCGCCATTTACGCTACCTATTTCGTTGGGCGTATGGTTGCTAAAGCGCCCTTTACCTATGAAATCGGAGATGATGAAAGCGAAGAGGGCGAGCCCAATAATCGCGATAAGGAATACGGTTTTACTTCTAATCTTTTCGAGTACTGCCATTGTTTATAAATCGTTTATAAAAGTATAAATTGTGAATCAGGTTGGATTAAGGAATGTTTAAATGTTTCATTAAAAGCCCCCGTTCCCCCGAAGGGGGACAAGCTACAAAGTACAACTCTCAATAAAACAATATGCCATTTTTTAACCCTTGATTCATATATAAAATTGTTTAGTGTTATTAATCAAACGGCAAAAGTAATGCTTTTTGTGGAAATGCAAAAATAATTCTGAAAATTATTTAAGTAAAAGGTAAAAGGTAAAAGGTAAAAGGCTGTTGATTAAATGGTTAGTGGTTAATGGTTAATTGACAAATTAGAAAATTTGGGAATTAGAAAATGAGGTGCGAGTTTGAGTTAGAGGAATGAGGCTGTGCCTCAGAAATTAAACAAAATTTAAACAAAATCAAGGCTGCGCCTTGTAAACCAGCGGAGATATTCTTAGTTTATTCAACTTTGCCAAAGGTGCGAGCCACACAGGCAGTCGTAGTACGACGGGCAATTAACTTTGCCAAAGTTTGAAACCAAAACTGTAAGGAAGATTTATAAAGCACTGATTTTTAACTATGTTTTTTTGTAGGAATACTGTGTAAGTATTATCTTTGCAAAAAAAAGTTATGACCACTATAATAAAGAATAGAAAAAGAATTTCAAATATCTTTTCTAAGATAGAAGATAAAGAGTTAGAATTTCTTGTAAAAGAAACAGGAGTCGATAAATATAGCAAAAAACTTAAAGGAATAGAAATATTTAAGTTGCTAATTTTCGGT
>NZ_AJZR01000044.1:0-1163 GCF_000271925.1 Capnocytophaga sp. oral taxon 412 str. F0487
ATGCGTGGTTTCGCACTGAATGTTTCGGGCTTAGGAGGCACTGCTGAAGAACAAGCAGGAGCCGAGAAATTTGTAACTTACTTAGCTTCTAAAGGTTTTGACAAAGTGCGTTACGTGATTGACACAGGGCGCAGTGGTATCAATAGACCTAAACACCAGAATGCAAATGCTCCTTATAACTCTTGTAATAACTTTAATGCAGCTTTAGGCCCGCGTAGCACTACCAAAACCACAGGTGCACACGCCGATGCTTATTTGTGGATTAACGGAGGAGGAGGCTCTGATGGTGAATGTAATATGGGAGCCCCAAAAGCGGGAAAGCCTTATCCTGAATATACGAGGCACTTGGTGCAAAACGCTATGAGAGTGAAAAGTATAGAGATTTTGGAAGTACCTCAAAACTTAAAATAGTCGTAGCACGACAAGCAATTATAAAATAACCTTTATCATTGCAAAGATAAGAATAATACAGATAAATAAGATTAAAGATTATGAATAAATTACTATCCTTAGTAGCTTTTTTATGGGTAATGACCGCCTGTGAAAAATCAGGGGAAGAGACCGACCCCTCTACACAGTCTCCAACAACGCAAACCTCTACTACACAAACTCCTACTACTCAGACCCCTACTACACCTCCTATTACGCCTCCGGTTACTCCTCCTATTCCACCTAACCCACCACAAGGTAAAAAGCCGGTAGCTTATGACTGGGATTTTTACTTGGAGCCTTCTCGGTTAAATACAGTAAAAAATGAAAAAAATGCCGAGTTGAAAAAGCTGTATTACCAAGTGTATGGTACGCCCTGCGGAGGTTGGTATGACGGCGGTGTTAGTCCTGGTAGTGGTGGTAAAGAGAAAAATGACCGTTGGCTTAAAAACTTTGTTGAGGGAGCAGAACGCGCCCGCAAAACGCCTATTGTGGTGCTTTACGGTATCCCCAATCGTGATTGTGGGTCGTTTTCAAAAGGTGGACATCCTAATGCTACTTCTTACAAAGAGTGGATAGACCGTGTAAGTGCTATTATTGGACAACGCCGTGCGGTGGTTATTATTGAGCCTGATGCCATTAACTACTGCGGTCACCCAAGAGGCTCAGCTAAATACAATGAGCGTGCTGAACTGCTTACTTATTGTGCAAGAAAGCTAAAAGAGAATAACCCT
>NZ_AJZR01000045.1:0-25760 GCF_000271925.1 Capnocytophaga sp. oral taxon 412 str. F0487
TGGCTTGCCCCCTTCCCTTCGGAAGGGGGAACGGGGGTAGGCCTTTAAACACAAGTGTGGTGTTGCTCTGTGAAGTTTTTTTTGTCATTTGTAATTATTTCGTATCTTTGCACCAACTTTATTTTTGATAATGAAAAGAACTATCTTTATATCATTTTTAATACTCTCGCTTTCAATGTTGATAAGTTGTGAGTCCGACGACCTTTGCGACCACAGCGTGAATACACCTCGCTTGGTGGTGCGTTTCTACAACCAAAATAACACCCGTACGCCTTTTAGCGTGGCTAACCTTACGGTCTATGGCGAAGGAAATACTACGCCTCTGGTAAGCAGTGCAACTTTAGATTCACTTGCACTACCTTTGCGCTTGGAGTCGCCTACTACCTACTTGTTTCAAACCGTAGTTTCAGGTACTACCACTAGCACCGCAACTCTCACGCTCACTTATACTCCCGAACAGTCGTTCGTAAGTAAGGCTTGTGGAGTGAAAATTACTTACAACACCCTTTCAGCTACCATTCAAGATACAAATACCTCTTGGCTAAAAGGTCTTAACATCAAGAACACTACCGTAGATAATGAAAAAAGAGCTCATATACATTTGTATCATTAGTATTTGGTGGGGCTTAGGTGCAATGGCTCAAACGGCTACCCGCACGACCTCACAAACTACTATTGCCTTGCCCGAAAAACAAGAAGCCCCTGTGTACAAACAGCGCTATGGCTTGCGCGTAGGTGCCGACCTGAGCAAACTGGTACGCCCTTTCTTTGATAAGGATTACTACGGACTCGAATTGGTAGGCGATTACCGCCTAACAACCAACTACTACTTCGCTGCTGAACTCGGTATGGAAAAAAGAACTAAAAACGAAGATTTCTTTACTTACTCTACCGAAGGTCAATTTTTACGTGCTGGCTTCGATTATAACACCTATGGCAATTGGTATGGTATGGAGAATATGATTTACGTGGGGGCTCGCTATGGCATTTCGCTCTTCTCTCAAGACCTTACCTCGTATATTATCCATAAAGATAACCAATATTGGAACGAAACTATCACTGGCTCCGATCCTTCTTTCTTAAAGAAATACGACGGACGTACAGCCCATTGGTTGGAACTCGTATTGGGCATTAAAGCGGAACTCTTGCATAACCTTTACGCAGGAGCAAGCGTACGCGTAGGTCTTTTGGTGGCTCAAACGGGCAGTAGTGGTTTCCCTAACTACTATATTCCTGCCTTTGGTCGGGTATATGAAGGGAGTCGTTTTGGTGTGAATTTCAACTATACTCTCAGCTATCTCATTCCTCTTTATAAAAAAGAGAAAAAGAAAGAAGAGACAGATACCCAAAAAACTAACTCCTCTCCTACCCCTTCAGCTCCTGCTAAAAAACCAAAAGGAAGAAGATAATAACAAATGACAAGTTACGAATGAATAGATATATTACTTTTTTTCTGCTATTAGTTTGTTCTGTAGTTTCTGCTCAAGATGTGGAGACAATGCTTACCGAAAAAGTAAAACTCCTTGACAAAAGCTATGCTACTAAAGAATTGCAGACTTTAGCTAAAGATTTTGAAACTCTTGCGAACACAGCGCCTTCGCTTTGGCTCGCAAATTACTATGCGGCTTATGTGAACATACGCCTTGCCGACCAATCATCGGGAGGGTCTATTGACAGTTATTGCAATCTGGCAGAAAAGTACATAAAGATAGCTGAAAAACAACCCGATGCCGATGCATCAGAAATCAACGCCTTATACGCCTATCTGTATAGTGCCAAAGTGAAGGTAAACCCAATGTTTCGCGGAGCTAAATACGGTAAACTGAGTCGTGAGTATTCCGAGAAATCTATTAAAGAAAACCCCAAAAACCCAAGACCCTATCTCATTCGTGCTATCGGTATTTATTTTACACCCAAAGTATTTGGTGGGGGCGTAACAAAAGCTAAACCAATGCTCCAAAAAGCCTTAGAGAAGTTTGAACATTTTACTCCAAAAACGCCTAATCATCCTCATTGGGGCAAAGGAATGGCTGAATCAATTAACAAATAACAATTAACAAGTGCACAAAGCTGGATTTGTAAATATTATCGGGAACCCCAACGTAGGAAAATCTACCCTTATGAACGCCTTTGTAGGCGAAAAACTCTCTATTATCACCTCCAAGGCACAAACCACGCGACACCGTATTTTTGGTATCGTAAGTGGTGATGATTTTCAGATAGTTTTTTCGGATACCCCCGGTATTATCAAGCCATCGTACGCATTACAAGCCTCGATGATGGACTTTGTAAAGAGTGCTTTCGAAGACGCCGACATTCTCATTTATATGGTAGAAATAGGCGAAAAAGAACTGAAAGACGAGGCTTTCTTTAAGCGCATCAACCAGTTGGAAGTGCCTGTATTGTTGCTCATCAACAAAGTGGATACTTCCGACCAAAATGTATTAGAGGAACAAGTCGCCTACTGGAAAGAAAAAGTGCCTCGTGCCGAGATATATCCTATTTCGGCTTTGCGCAACTTTCAAACCGAAGTGGTTTTCAACCGCATTATAGAACTCTTACCCGAGTCACCTGCATTTTTCCCAAAAGACCAACTCACCGATAAACCAGAACGCTTTTTCGTAAACGAGATTATACGCGAAAAGATACTATTGCATTACAAAAAGGAAATCCCTTATTCGGTAGAAGTAGAGACCGAAAGTTTTGCCGATAGCGAGACTATCATTCACATTCGTTCAGTGATAATGGTAGAACGCGAGAGCCAAAAGGGGATTATCATAGGTCATAAAGGGGAAGCCTTAAAACGGGTAGGTGTAGAAGCTCGTGCTGATTTAGAGAAGTTTTTTGGCAAACAAATACACTTAGAACTTTTCGTAAAAGTAAACAAAGATTGGCGTAACAATGTGCGACAATTGCGCAGGTTTGGTTACGATATCAAATAAAGAAAAATGTACATAAAAAAAATCATAAAGATATTCGTCATCGTTTTTTTGCCCTTTTGTATACAGTTGTTTGCTTCAGGGCGTAATAAAACACGTACCGTAAAAGAGGTGGTGGTAGACCATCAGGACGAGAATATGTATGTAACCGATGATGCCATACGGCGCACTATCTTCAAAGACCCACAAGCAAAACACCCTATGGGACTCCTTCGTTTAAGCGAAATCGAAAAGCTCTTAGACAACAATGTGATGATTGAAAAATCAGAAGTATTTTGTACTATCGACGGTACCCTAAACGCTAAAATCAAACAGCGAGAGCCTATTGCACGCGTATACGACGGCAATGGAGTGTATTATATGGATACACAAGGAAAGAAGATGCCTCTTTCAAGTTCTTACTCAGCACGCGTGCCTATCCTCAGAGGTAATACCGAGCGCTATTGGCAAGCCTCCTATGCATTGATGCAGTTTATCCAAAACGACCAATGGCTGGCTGAGAACATCACCGAAGTATTGGTAAAGCCTAACGGAGAATACGAGTTTTTAATGCGTGTACCTCACTTTAAGGTCGTTTTCGGCAAGTTTGAAGACGAAGCGCTCAAGAAAGCAAACCTCAAAGCCTTTTACAAGCAATTGGAGAAGACTGATAAACTGAATGAATATAACATCGTAAACCTAAAATACACCAACCAAGTGGTATGTAGAAGATGAGATAATTAGCAAATGAGATAATTAACAAATTATAGAATAGAAAAAACAGAGGTTACTATATAGTAGCCTCTGTTTTACCTTTTATCTTTTACCTTTTACCTATTCGCTAGGTACCATTTTACAGTTTTCCGTATACCTTCTTCAAACTGTAAGGAAGGTTCCCAACCGAGTTCATTTTTCAATTTAGTAGCATCAATAGCGTAACGGAGGTCGTGACCAGCACGGTCGGTTACGAAAGTGATGAGTTTTTCGGAAGTACCTTCAGGGCGACCTAACTGCTTATCCACCTCTTTGATGATTACCTTCACCAAATCAATATTACGCCATTCATTAAAGCCTCCAATATTGTAGGTATCACCATCTTTTCCTTGGTGAAAAATGGTATCGATAGCACGAGCGTGGTCTTCCACAAAAAGCCAATCGCGAATATTTTCACCTTTGCCATAGATAGGTAGCGGCTTATTATCTACAATATTATAGATACACACCGGTATTAACTTTTCAGGGTATTGGTGAGAACCATAGTTATTAGAACAATTTGAAATCACCATAGGCAATTTGTAAGTGTTATGGTAAGCTCTCACAAAATGGTCGGAGGAAGCTTTAGATGCCGAATAAGGTGATTGAGGGTCGTAAGGCGTTTGCTCTGTAAAGAGGGTATTATCCATTTCTAAAGCTCCATATACCTCATCGGTAGAAACGTGATAAAAGCGTTTGCCTTGCATATTATCTTTCCACGCTTCACGAGCTGCTTGCAAAAGACTCAAAGTACCCATTACGTTCGTTTTAGCGAAGATAAAAGGGTCTTCAATACTTCTATCCACGTGACTTTCGGCAGCGAGGTGGATAATCCCATCAATGCGATGATCAGAGAAGAGGGCTTTCATACGCTCGTAGTCGCAAATATCCGCTTGTATAAAGGTATAGTTAGGGGCATTGGCTACATCAGCAACATTCTCTAAGTTGCCAGCGTAAGTGAGTTTATCTAAGTTAAAAATGTGATAGTTAGGGTATTTGTTTACAAATAACCTCACGACGTGAGAGCCGATAAAACCAGCTCCTCCTGTGATTAAGATGTTTCTTTTCATTTGTTTGTCATTTCAAAAACTAATTCACCGCCTTTTAGAAGGTCTTGGTGAGAAATATGCCATTGAGAGTATTCCTTGCCGTTGAGTTTTACAGATTGGATATACTTATTGTCTTTAGAGACATTTTTAGCAATGATTGTGAATGTCTTTCCGTTAGGCAAGTGTATGGTTACTTTATCAAATAGCGGACGACCAAATTGATACTCGGTAGAAGCTGGATTCATAGGGTATAAGCCCATAGCGCTCCAGAGATACCAAGCCGACATCTGTCCGCAATCCTCATTGCCACTAAGTCCGTTAGGGGTAGTGTTGTACTGAGTTTGCAAGATGCGGTCTACCCAATATTGGGTTTTCTTAGGTTGTCCTGCTACGTTGAACATATAAGCAATATGGTGGCTAGGCTCATTGCCGTGCGCATACTGACCTATGAGTCCTGAAATATCAGGAGAGGTGTTATCACCAGTGATTTCAGAACTTTCGGTAAAGAGTTTTTCTAAGTGTGTTACAAAAGGTTCATTGCCTCCAAATAGGTTGATAAGTCCTTGTACGTTGTGAGGCACAAACCAGCTGTGTTGCCAAGCGTTACCTTCGGTATAGTCGGTGTTTTCGCGGTGGTCGGAGCGTTTAGGGTCAAAAGGTGTGCGCCATTTACCATTGATACTTTTACCACGCATAAAGCCCGTTTCTTTATCAAATAGGTAAGTGTAGGCTTCAGAGCGTTTGGTAAAGAAGTCAGCATCTTCGGTTTTACCTAAGGCTTTAGCCATTTGCGCCACACACCAGTCATCGTAAGCGTATTCAAGGGTAATAGTAACCGACTCGTCTACCCCTGCGTTATAAGGAATGTAACCATATTTTTTGTAGGCTTTTAGTCCGCGATCATCTTGCATCATTGTAGTTTTCATTGCCTCGTAAGCCTTTTCAGCATCAAAACCACGGACACCTTTTAGATAGGCTTCAGCAATCACCGCAACTGAGTGATAGCCTGTCATTGTATTGGTTTCGTTACCATATAGCGTCCAAACGGGTAATACTTTGTGCACTTGATAGTAGGCTAACATAGAGTTGATGATATCGGCAGTTACTTTGGGTTGCAAAAGCGTAAGCAGTGGATGCTCGGCGCGGAAAGTATCCCACAGAGAAAGGGTAGAATAAGCAGTACCTTCGTTTTTTGCAATCTCATCGTTTTGCAAGCGGAATTGACCATTCTTATCGGAGAAAGTTACAGGCGCTACTTGCGCGTGATATAGAGCAGTGTAGAAAATAGTTTTAAGTGAATCAACAGGAGTTTCTACTACTATACTGCTAAGGGTCTTCTCCCATTGTCGCTGAGCTTCTTCTTTCACTTTATTAAAATTAAGTGGATGCGATTCATCAGCTATTTGTTGAAAATGGCGACTTTCAGAAGTCATTTTTATTCTTGTCCTAAACAACTCTACACCTTCATACTTAAAGCTTCCTATTGCTTTATCTGCAAAATCAGCACGTTGTTGTGTTTTAGGATCATCTGTATCTACCAATTTTTCAAAGCCTAGATTTTCTAAAGCATTATCTTCACTTACTGATGAAAGTGCTACTTTCACTTCAAGAGTTTCATTCTTATTATTAAAAAAGAACTGACCTGAAGGAATTTGTCTCATTTCATCTAACAAGTGAGGATTTATCTCCAAACGCACTGGTCTGTATTTTTCATTTTCTTGTAATTCTTTTTCTAATTCATCTTCAAATTCCTTTACTCTATCTACTTTTTTTAATTTTTTAGGATCTTTGGTCGTAATTACCTTATTGAGATTTGCTTTTTTAATAGGTTTAGAAAACTGAATAGCAAAGAATACTTTTTGATTAGGTGCCCAGCCTTCACTATAGCGATAGCCAGTGATCAAATCTTCTGCTTCCTGTTGTATATAGGTTACTGTAGGGCTATCCCAATTGATAGCAAATCCTAAGTTCAGAATCACAGACTGTTCTGCTCCTTTTTCAAAAGTATAACGATGTACAGCATAACGTTGTGCTGCGGTGAGTTCGACATTCACTTTGGGGTCTTCTAAATACACTTGGTAATAGCCAGGTTCTGCTTTTTCGTTCTTATGGCTGTACTTTGATTTGTAAGGCACCATATCGCGGAACTCTTGGGCATTCACGGGATATTGCTCTTTGCGACCGTATTTGAGTACGCTGAGGTCATACTCTTTAGTAGTAGGCATTAGCAAGATGTCGTTTAGGTCGCCTATCCCCGTACCACTAAGGCTCAAATGTCCAAAACCTACCATAAGGCTATCAGAATAGTGGTAACCAGAGCACCAATCCCAGTTGCTGAGACCATTCACTGGGCTAACTTGTATCATACCGAAAGGCGTAGTTGCCCCAGGATAAGTATGTCCGTGTCCGCCCGTACCGATGAATGGGTCTACATAGCTGATAAGCGGTTTTTGAGGAGTTTGCGCTTCTTGCTCAGAAGCTGTTTTAGATTGATTACAAGCCCCTAATGCAAAAGTAGAGGCTACCAAAAGAGTAATATGTTTTAACTTCATTGTAATAGCAATTAAGTATTTTGGGCAAAGATAATAAAATAACAACGAATAGCAAAATGTTTTTGAGGGCTTTTCTTTCTCATTGTTACTAAATATAGGGTATAACTTTTATCTGAGCATTTTCGTATTCTGCTAAAAATACCTTGGAAGGATTGCTGTATCCTGCCTTTTGTAGCTCTCCAAGTAGCCATTCTTCGCTTTTATCTACATCTTCCAGCACGCTTTTTTGAATAATTCCATCAGTAATGACAGGATATTTGGGGTTTTCTTCTCCTGCCAACACAATAATGAGTTCGCCATTCTGTTCAAGTACCGCTCTTTTTACCTCTCTGATATAGTATACCCCTTCTTTGCGCAGTTTGAAAGCGAGTTCGTGTGCCGTAATTTTAGCTTTTTTGCAGGCGGCTATATCTATCTTACCACGATTGATAACAATCACAGGGGCACCGTCTATAAACCTCTTAAAAGCTTGGTTTTTAGTTTTTAACTGACGTAACCCTATGATAAGGAATGCCCAAATAGCCAATACGATAGCAAACTGAAAGATACTCACCGATGGACTGTAAATCACACCTCCAATAATACCCCCAAGTACGTAATTTTGCACCTGATCCATTGCCGAACTCGGTGCCAAATTACCCTTGCCCGATTTGTTGATGATTAAGGCAAGAGCCAACAATCCTAAAAGCAATTTTAAAAATACATCCAAATAGAAAAACTCCTCGGATTCAATATAAGGAATTGTGTACATAATGTTAATCAGAAAATTAGTAAATTAGCAAATGGGGAAATTAGAAAGAAATATTAAGCCCTACTTCAAGCGAATGATAGTCTTTTTTTATAGGTACAATAGGGGCAGAGTCGTAAATAAGTCGGTAGGTACCAAGTATACCTATGGTAGGCGTAATATTGTATTTGAGGTCGATAGCCCCACCATAGCGCGCTTCCTTAAAAGTACTATCAGGTCTAGTTTGATGAATGGCAGTAGTGGTAAGCTCCCATTTTTCACCTATTCGAAGTTTATAACTGAGCGACAAATGACTTTTGATACTGCGACTGTAAGCATAAGTAGCCTCAACGTTATCGGGAGCAGGATATTCCCATTTTTCGTATTCAAAGAAGAAGCCCACCGCAGCAAACATCAGCGAGGATTGAGTATTCAGCAACCGATAACGCGATTGTAAGCCGGTAGAAATCTTGTGGTTCATTCCCCTGCTCTCTGCCCATTGCGACTCAGCATAAGGATACACCTCAAAAGCGTGGTCTAACAGATAGCGGTACTCCATATGCACATAGCCACCGCTTAATATTACTTGACTACCATAAGTAGATAACTCAAACTTGTTAATTACATTAATAACCCTATTGCAATTGATAAGCAAGTTGAGATTAGCCGTATTTTTAAAAGTGAAGACATCTTCTTTTTCGGTTTTAAAATCCAAGATAGGAATTAGGCTTCCTTGCAGAGTTTTGGTGCTGTCTATCGTCATAGTAAGATTTTCCGAAAAAAGCATTTGTGAATAGGCAGAAGCCGAAGACAATAGCGCCAATAACATATAAAGTAATCGTTTCATCGTTTTTAAGCATATATTTAATAAGGCACAAAAGTAGAAAATCAATCGCGAATACACAAAAAAATCTCACTTAAAACCAATGCTTCATACCTTTTTTATAACAATTTTCCAAGAGAAGTTTTTCACCATATTACCCTCATCATTCATCATTCGCTACTCGTCATATCTTCCCTTTTCTTTCGCCTCGAAACCCCGTTTTTAACATTTTTTTCACTGTTGTATTACAGTAAGAATCAACTACTTATACACCCCTTCTATACCAATCTTCCAAGATTCGTATAAGCTTCCTATAAGCTCTCTATAAGCTAACCATACCCTCCTTACACCCTTTTTTCATCAAAAACTCTCTTAACCTCCTTCTGAAAATCTCCGTTTTCTTCCGAATCATACTAATAGCCTCCAACCCATCGCTTTTTCATCTCAAAGTTTTTGCCCGTGCAACACACACCTCTCCATTAGCTAATTTTCTAATTTGCTAATTCTCTCATTTCCTCATTTGCTAATTAATCTCAGTTATATATAATACTGATTTACAGCTATATTTATATTGTAATCTGTGAAATCCAGCAATGCAATTAGTAATTCGTACCCACCACATTTGTCAATTATCAATTATCAATTATCAATTATCAATTATCAATTGTCAATTGTCAATTAAAAAACTATCCGTATAATCTGTGTGTAGTCTGAGAGCTGGCATAGCAGAGTATGTGTTTAAAGGCAAATTGTTGCCTATTTGTTTGATTTTTTCAAAGATTTGTAAGATTTCTGTAGCGTAAGCTACACTTTCCTTACATCAAACTCGCATTAATAAAAAATTATCTGGGAAAAATCAGTGCAAGATTTTAAAGCAGTCTATAACACTACCTAATCCGTTCCAAGTACTCTGTCGGACTCTCGTTGTAAAAATCTTTAAAGCATTTCGCAAAGTAGGAAGGAGAAGAAAATCCTACTTCATAAGCGACTTCCGAGATGCTCTTGGCTTTGCTGTTGAGCAACTGCTTAGCGTATTTTACTCGTATGGTACGAATAAGCTCATTAGGCGAATAGTCGGTGAGGGATTTGATTTTGCGATATAGGTTAGAGCGCGACAAACCTAAGACATCGGCTATTTCGTCTATATTCATTTCAGGATTGGCGATAGAGTTCTCTACGTAATGCGTAAAATCGGTGATAAACTGCTGTTCTACCTTACCTAAAGTCTCTTGTTTAGTTTCGTTCAAGAGGAAATTACTAAAACTCTCACGTATCTTCTTACGGTTTTCTATGAGCTTGCGCACCCGTGTTTTCAGTAATTTTATGTTGAAAGGTTTCGCAATATAGGCATCGGCACCACTCTCGAAGCCCACTTGCTTCTGTTCGTCTAACGCATAAGCGGTGAGCAAAATCACAGGAATATGATTAGTAGCCACGTTAGTTTTTATCAACTGACATAAATCGAAGCCATCAGTCTTGGGCATCATCACATCGCTAATTACTACATCGGGGAGGTGCTTTTTAGCTACTTCAAAGCCTTCTTCACCGTTTTCAGCTTCGATAAGGTTATAGTCATCACTGAGGATATATCGAATAAACTGACGCATATCCTCGTTATCTTCCACAATCAGTACAGTAGGTTTCTCCGAAGCCGTTGGAGAAGCCGTAGATAGTTTGAGCTTCTCGGTAGGTGCGGGCAACGAAGGCAATAAGTCGAGATGGGTTTCTATGTAATTGCTGTCGTATACCGCTTTTACCGATACTTGTTCTTGAGTGAAAGGTAGGCGAATAACGAAGGTTGTCCCCTCCCCTTCTGTACTCTCTACGCTGATAGTTCCGTTATGTGAGGCTACTAAGGCTTGTACCAAAGCCAAACCAATACCCGAACCTTCGCTATCGGGGTTTATTTTGTAGAAGTGCTCAAACACCTCACTTTGTTTGTCTTTCGGAATATATGAACCGCTGTTGAACACACGCAGCACAGCTACTCCTCCTTTGGAGGGGGTTAGAGGAAGGTCTTCTTTTTCTAACGACACGGTGATACTTCCTCCTTGAGGTGTAAATTTCAGTGCATTGGAAAGCAGGTTGAAGTAGATTTTCTCCACTTTTTCCTTATCGAAAGCCATTTCAAAAGAAGTATCTTCGGCAAGAAACTGAAAGTTGAGTTTCTTTTGTTTGATACGGTCACTAAAAAAAGAATTGAGTTCAGTAAGAAACCGTTTCAGGTTGCCCTTAGTGAAGTACATTTGCATCTTGCCATTCTCATAACTGCGGAACTCAATTACTTCGGAAATGAGATGCAAAAGTCGGTTGCTGTTCTTTTTGATGAGAAATAACAAGTCTTGTTCTTCTTTAGGGAGTGAATTGTGCGCTAAGAGCGTTTGCACAGGTCCTAAGATGAGCGACAATGGTGTTTTAAATTCGTGAGAGATATTAGTAAAGAAGAGTAATTTGGCTTGGGTCGCCTCTTCTAATTGCGCCGAGATTTCCTCCAAGCGTTCTTTCTGTTGTTGCAATTCGGTAGCCTGACGTTTGATTTCTTCGTTTTGTTTTTCTAACAGATTATTAGCGCGACTCTTAGTGCGATATGCTCTGATAGCTATTGCCAAAAATATAGTAATCAAACCAATAGCAGTAATTGAAATATAGAAGAGTGTACGCTGAGTAGTATGCTGAATAAGGCTCTCACTCAGCTGCTGATTGATATCCTCTATCTTAGCTTGTTTCTGAGCAATTTGTTCTGTTTGCAACTGTAAAATACGCACATTGCTCTTGTCCACCACAGCGGTATTGAGGATATTCTCGCGCTCAAAAGGTTGTTTATGGAGTATTTTCATTGCAAGGTCAATAACC
Source organism: Capnocytophaga sp. oral taxon 412 str. F0487 (assembly GCF_000271925.1). Lineage (NCBI taxonomy): Bacteria > Pseudomonadati > Bacteroidota > Flavobacteriia > Flavobacteriales > Flavobacteriaceae > Capnocytophaga > Capnocytophaga sp. oral taxon 412. Next base: position 11,676 of record NZ_AJZR01000045.1, read on the forward strand.
TTTTCACCTCCCGTAGGATAGATAAACGATGCGTCTTGCACGTTGTTCTCTATATTGCTAATTCCTTCTTGTTGTAGTGCATCTACCCCTATGATAAAGGGTATCTTACCGTTGAATTGCATCGCTGCTTCGTGAGTACCCGCTGCCATTGGGTCATTCATTGCAAACACAAGGTCGATATTGGGGTGTTGCTGAAAAAGTTGTTGCATTTGCACTTTGGCATCTGCTTTGAGGAAGTTGCCCCAGGTCTCGGCTACTATTCGCACCTCAGGAGCATTCTTAAGGGCATCTACAAAGCCTTTATGGCGTTCCGCATCGGAGGTTGAGCCTTTGGTACCACGCACTTCGGCTATATTGCCTTTACCTTTGAGAATACCTATCGCATAGTGTCCCGCTTCTTTGCCTATTTGGTAATTATTAGCTCCTACATAGGCTGTATAACTCTCAGTAGCGATTTTCCTATCTACCAAAATCACAGGAATACCCTGCTGGTAAGCCTTTTCAATAACTGGTGTACACGCTTCCGACTCATTAGGCGAAACGACAAGCACATCTACCTTTTGCTCTATAAACCACTCTATATCGGCAATTTGCTTAGGAGTATCGTCTTTCACACTGCGAATCAGTAGCTCAGTATTGGCTTGGTAAAGGGCTACTTCGCGTTTTAGCTCCTCGTTCATCGTTTGTCGCCAAAGGTCTTCACTGCACTGCGACACCCCTATCACATAACGGGGGTTTCGCTCCCTTTGGCAAGCAAGGCAAGCAAAGAGAGCGAAATATAAAAAAAGTATATGATACTTCCTAAAAGTCATTTTATCTAAACAACTCCAAATGAGCATCGGCGAGGCGAGGCATCGCACCGTGTTGCTGACATACGTAAGCCGATACTTCTACCGCCAACTGATGCGATTGGGCAATACTGCGACCATTGAGATAAGAGGCTACAAAGGCAGCCGTGAACGAGTCGCCAGCTCCTACCGTATCGGCAATGGTAACCTTAGGCGTACCTAAGAACGATTTCTCATTAGGCGTAAACACATAGCTACCTCTTGTACCTTGTGTTAAGATAAGGAATTTGAGATTGTATTTCTCCAATAGGTGCTTACATACCTCTTCATCAGTTCCTTGCAAATTGAACATTTCAGCCACTTTCACTATCTCCTCATCGTTGATTTTTAATGCGGTTGCCTTGTCTAACGAATCGGCAATTACCTCTTTGCTAAAATATTTCAAGCGGAGATTGATATCGAATACTTTTAAACTCTCGGCAGGCATTAAATCTAAGAACTTGTGGATAGTGGCACGCGATATTTCACTGCGCTGTGCTAACGACCCGAAGCACACGGTATTAGTGTTCTTTGCTAAGTTCTCGATTCGCGAAGAGAATGGAATATTGTCCCACGCTACATTTTCGCTAATCTCATAGGTAGGCACCCCGCGACCGTCTAACTGTACTTTTACAGTACCTGTGGGGAAATCAGTCTTCTCAATGATGTAGTTGAGTTCTTTTTCTTCTAAACTTTTTAGAATTTCCTTACCGAGGAGGTCGCCCCCAATGGCACTCACGGCATAACCGTTGAACCCGAATTGCGACACGTGGTAAGCAAAATTAGCAGGCGCGCCGCCTAATACTTTTCTTTCAGGGAACACATCCCAAAGGATTTCTCCCAATCCTACTACTGTATTTTTCATTGTATTGTATATTATCCTCTCCCCTGCCCTTCCCTTGGGGGGAAGGAGGCAAGAGTGTTGTTGTTAATTCTTTTTCAGCGTACAAAGTTATAAATTCTTTTTGAGATTTCCTACTAATAGTAATAAATACTATCAGTCATCAAACCCTTCTGACTAATCCGACTTATACAATTTGTAGGGCTCTCTAACGACTAATTGTTAGCATTTGCTTTAAGTCGGGTGCTCATTAGCAACAGATATAATACTCCTATGCTGAGGACAATAAGGGCTCCTATCTGTGAGCCACTCATCGCATCGGAGGCTAAGCCCATTGCAAAAGGGAAGATAGTACCGCCAAAGAGTCCCATAATCATTAAGCCTGATACTTCGTTTTTCTTAGTAGGATTCTGCAAGAGGGCTTGCGAGAAGATGATTGAGAATACATTGGAGTTGCCAAAACCTACCAAAGCAATAGCGGTGTAGAGCATTGTCTTATCACTGAAAAAGAACAGTATCGCCATTGAGGCTACCATACAAAGCACACTGAGGGTAAAGAAACTCTTAGGTGATACTTTGGTGAGAATATAAGCTCCTGACAAACATCCTATGGTACGGAACAAGAAATACCAGCTGGTAGCAAAAGAGGCTTGGGTAGTGGTAAGCCCTAAACGTTCCATAAAGATTGTAGGTGCTGAGGCATTAACTCCTACGTCTATCCCTACGTGGCACATAATACCAATGAAACACAAGAGTACATAAGGGTTGGCAAGCAGTGCAAAACACTCGGCAAAGGTGGCGTTTTTACTGTCGTTTTTCTCTTCTTCAATATGGGTAGCTCCAAGCCACAAGAGGGTTACTACCGAGATAGCTACAAAGAGTAGGAAGAAAAGTCGCCAATCATTGAATTTATCAAAGCAGAAGCTCATCAGCAAGGGGGCAGAAAACGAGGCTATTGCCTTAATAAACTGACCAAAAGTGAGGGAACTCGCGAGTTTGTCGCCTTTTACGATGACTGACATCAGAGGGTTTAGCGATACTTGCATTAGGGTGTTACCAATACCAAGCAAGGAGAAAGCTACCAGCATAGTGGTATAATTGTAGCTAATAAAGGGCACTACCATCGCTAAAATAGTAATCACTAAGCTGAGGAGTACAGTTTTACGACGACCTATTTTGCTCATCAGTACGCCTGTGGGCACTGAGAAAAGTAGAAACCAAAAGAATACCATTGCAGGGAGCGCTTTGGCGGTGGTTTCGGTCAAGCCAAAATCGTCTTTTACAAAGTTAGAGGCTGCGCCTACAAGGTCTACGAAGCCCATACAGAAGAATGATAGGAGTACGGGCAATAAATACTTTAAATAGTTGTTATTCTGTTGCATACTATGAATATATTATTAGTCTCACACACTCCCATCTCCTTGTGAGAGGGGCAGAGGGAGAGGTTTATTATTTCAATTTATAGACAGTTACATTTTTAAGGGTGAGGGTACCTTTGCTGGTATTGAAGCGGAGAGTATTGTACACTTCGCTAGGAAATACCGCATTGGTTTGTACTACTTCGCCGTTGTTCACAAAGAGTTCAGTAGAAGCTTTATCTACCAATAAGCGTACGGTATAGCTTTTCTTTGCTACCATTGGTGCTTTGATAAGCGTTTCGGCGAAGTTGGCATTGAAGGCTACACTGCTCTTACTGCGGTCTACCGATAGAGTTTTATTAGCGCCGTCAAATAGGTATTTAATAGTTTCTCCTTTGGTATTCTCGAGAGCGAATGAGAAAGTATCGGTTTCGTTAGGGGTTACCGTGAAAGTGAGTTCGTAAGCTCCTTGATTATTGGGCAAGAAGTTTTCAAAAGTTATAGCATCGGAGGTGTTGGTACGTGTTTTATCACCTAAGAGTACCGCTTCACGACGCAAGCTCTCCAACTCTTTTACGGGCTCACTGGCGACTACCAAGTGCTCGCCATTATGCACCAAACGCAAAACACGGGCAACGGTCATCGCGCTACGGAAATTTTGAGTAGGGGTTTCATTGGCGTAATCCCAGTTGCTCATCCAGCCTATGAAGAGACGGCGACCATCGGTAGCGGGGACATTACTCCACGTTACACCTGCATAATTATCGCGTCCGTAGTCTAACCAAAGCGGATAGTTCATAGTATCAGGGGTGAAGGCTTTGCCATCAAAATTACCGATGAAGTACTGAGTAGCACTTCCGCCATTAGGTCCGCCTGGGTTGATACTCACGAAGAGCACCCATTTGGTTTTTCCTTCGTAAGTAAGCGGGAAGAGATCAGGGCATTCCCACACACCGCCGTGTCCGCCTAAGCCTTCGCCAAACTCACTGAGGCGTGTCCATTCTTTGAGGTTCTTAGAACCGTAGAAGGTGATGGTTTGGGTAGTAGCAAGGCTCATCACCCATTGTTTAGAGGGCGCGTGCCAGAATACTTTCGGGTCACGGAAGTCGATAATATTGGCATCGGTGAGGACGGGGTTGCCTTCGTACTTGGTGAAGGTCTTTCCGCCATCGAGGCTGTAAGCGATAGATTGGGTTTGGCGTTCGCCTGCTGAGGTGTAGATAGCTACCATAGCACCTTTGCCAAAGCCAGCTGTGTTATCGTGGTCGATGACTGCGCTGCCTGAGAAAATCGCTCCTAACTTATCGGGGGCTAATACTAAAGGTTTGTATTCCCAATTCACCAAGTCTTTGGAAACGGTGTGCCCCCAGTGCATATTGCCCCAGCGCGCTCCGTAAGGGTTATATTGGTAGAAGAGGTGGAATACTCCGTCGAGGTATACCATTCCGTTAGGGTCGTTCATCCAGCCATATTGAGGGGTGAAGTGGTATAGCGGACGGTATTTTTCGTTGTAGTTGAAGTTATATTCAGCCGACTGTTTAATTTCAGCTAATCCCATATCGGTAGTTTTGGCTACTGCGAAAGTAAGGGTTACTTTCTTGCCTTTGTACGCCTCGATAGCGATAGGCACCCAGTAGTCTATTTTGTTTTGGGCGATGCGTATCGTCATTGGCTCGCCTATAAGGGTACCGTCTACCGATAGTTGGACTTTATTTTCGGTTGCTTGGTCTTCCACAGGAATGAGCAGGTATTTGTCTTTGGCTTCAAAGGTACGGGTGTAATCAGTCATAAAAACGCTTTTTTGTTTGTTGCCTTGTTCGATTTGGTCGATGAGGATATGCCCCCAGCCACCACGTTGGTTATCGACAATTCGGATAGTGGCTTTCTTGTTTTTATAGGGTTTTACGTCCCAAGTGAGCCATTGTAGGGTTTCGGTTTCGTAGAGAGAACGCGATTGTAACACGCTTTTTCCGTCTACTAAGAGTTCTATATAAGTATCAGGATTAGTACCTCCACCAACAAGGAAATTGATGTAATCGCGCTCGATGGTGAACTCTTTGGAGGTTAGTGCTCCTCGAGAGTCATCGCCGTTGTTGAAGCTATTGGCAAGGTGTTTCCCTTCAAAGCCTGTTACGGGCTGCTGACCGGTATAGCTACCCGTGGCGGGAGTCGCACCAAAGGCGTCGCCTTCTACCGTCCAATTGGCATAAGTGCCCGACTCGAAGTCCTCGATGATGAGGTCATCAGTGTTTTGCTGGCAGGCAGTGAGCGTTAAGACTCCTAATCCTGCTATTAGTTTGTTATTCATATACTTTTTTATATCTCTTTTAATTAAAAAATGGTACAAATATACATTATTTTTATTTGAATTAGCAAATAAGTAAACTAATTCCTCATCTTCATTCCCTCTCACTAAGGAGAGGGAGGAAGCTGAGACTTATAAAGTAATGAAAGTATCTGTTTTTGAGGTAAAAGATAAGATGTTTATACCCGTCCTTCGCCTTAGGTTCGCTTTAGCTTTGCCTTAGACTCATCTTTTCTTCGTCTTTTGTTCGTCTTTTCTTCGTCTTTTGTTCGTCTTTTCTTCGTCTTTCCTTCGTCCTTTGTTCGTCTTTCCTTCGTCTTTCCTTCGTCTTTCCTTCGTCTTTCCTTCGTCTTTTGTTCGTCTTTTGTTCGTCTTTACTTCGTCTTAGGTTCACTCTTCCTCCTTTTACCTTTTATCTTTTACTTTTTACCTAAAAAGTAAAGTTGGCTGTTCCGTTAGCAAAGATGCCCCAAGGGTTTTGGTTCATCTTATAGCAACGGATAGAAAGGGCTACTGCATCGTTCACATAGATTGCTGCTGCCGAGCCTTCTTGCACTATTTTCACGGTGTATTCCTTGTTGGCATTCACGGGAAGTTTTATGCTATTAATGGTAGCAGTACCTCCGTCTCTAATCACACGGTTGAGTTGTAACTCTCCTTTGTTGAGGTTAAGCGTTACGCGATAGGTTTCATAAAGGTTACCACAAGCGCCAAACATCACCCCAAACTCGGTAGCGGTATTGGCTTTTATTTTGGCAACTATCTTGTTGAAACCACTGCTGAGACGGTCGAATACACGAGTATTATTATCTAACGAAATGCTACCCAAAGAAGCAGATACCGCTTGTTTGCTATCAAAAGCGGTAGGCATTTTTACGTTGAGGGTACCATCGCTGTTTTGAGTGAGCTCGTGAACAGCCAAAGAACCTCCCCAGTGATAGGCGGAATTGTCTTCATAATTAATACGCGACGGATTCCAACCCCATATATAGCGGTGAGTGCCGTCGGTAGCGGTTTTTCCAGCATAGAACACACGGTCATCTAAATCTTGTTGTGCAGGGGTAATCCAATTCTTGTCACCCACACGACGGTATCTGTATTGCACACGGCGCACGCTTTCTTCGATGTTAGAGAATATTAAATACTGATAATTTCCTTGTGTAAACACATCGGGACACTCTACCATAAAGGCAGAAGGGTCGGTATAAAAGAAGGGTGTGTTCGGGTCTTTTGTCCAGTTCTTAAGGTCGGTAGAGGTGAATTGTGCTACGACACCTTTCCATACACCGCTTCCTATATCGGCACGGGTGCTAACGAGCATCTTGTAGTTGCTTCCTTCTTTGAAGACAATAGGGTCGCGGAACTCATTGCGATCATACTTATCAGGGGCACGGAAGGAGTGTTGTGTATCCTTTGTCCACGTTTTCAAGTCGGTAGAGGTAGCCCAATAGATGATTTCTTTGGGGTCTAAATCGCCGTTATGCCCTGTGTAGAAAGCGTAATAGGTATTCCCGTCTTTGAATACTGAACCTGTACCAAGGGCATCTTCGTGCGAACCGTCGGCTCCACAAGGGATAGCTTCACCATTATCAGTATAATTCACCAAATCAGTAGTGGTAGCACTATACCAAGGGTGGAAGGTTGCAGGTGCTGGACGTTGGTCGTATAGGTAAAAGATATGGAACTTACCGTTGTCATAGAACGGCATAGGGTCTCCCACCCAAGCGTTCTTGGGCTGGAAGAAATGCTTATAAGTACGACCGTAATCTTGTACTGCATAACAAGTAGAAGCATCGGGAGCCGCATTAGGGTCGTTACTACAATATTCTTTTTTTTCACAAGCTATTAAAGCGGTAGCACAAAGTGCCAATGTAAGTGTCTTTTTCATTGTTTATTAATTTAATTTTAACCTCTTTTTAATTATTTAACCTCCTCCTATTCCCCCTTAAAAAGGGGGAAGAAAGGACGGTTACACATATACGTATGAAAAGAGGTATTTTATGTTTCTATTAATTCGCTAAATATTCTAAGGCGTTGGCAGTGAGCAATTCGATATTGCTCTTATAAGCATTGGCAGGTGAATTGTTTTCGTTATACCAGTCGTAAGCTTCACTACCTATACAGATAGTGCGACCTGCATTGCCTCGTTTGAGGTATTCAAAGATGACAGCGCGATTGCTCATCGTTACGTCCCAATGCAAACTTGCTAATATTTTGGAGCCTGCAGCAGTTTGCCAACCTGCAGCATTATGTTCATAATCTCCCCAATCGAAGTTCCAAATAGCATTATGTCCTTTTGTATTTGTTCCTTTAGAAAGAAAGAAGGATATATAATCAACCCCCGACTTTTTAGTCAATCCTTTAAACAATGGGTGGTTTTCATTGCCTTTGTAGCAAAGTGACCAATCTTCACCTACTGTAAATGGAACGTTATTTTCACCCCACATATTGTTTACTACCTTGCCGTCTAAGGCGATACCTAAATCGACTACGTATTGTACTGCCCAAGAAGACAATAAGAACGAACCACCGGCAGCATAGAATTGTTTCATCTTGTTTACGACAGCATCTGCTTTGGCCTCAGCAGGCAACTCTTTGTTGTTATCCCAATGCCACCAAATCACTTTGTAGTCGTTGAGATTAACTTTGCCGTCCTTGATGTCGCTAAACGAAATGTATTTAGCAGTGTCGTAATTTTCGGTAAGCCAAGTGTAAGCTGTTTTCTCGTCTTCATCGGCTATAGCAGAAGCACTGTTAGCTGTACCTACAAAGGCAATAGGCGCAAAGTTAGTAGGGATAATCTCTACGCTATACACAAAGCTTTTTCCACGATAACTCATAGTATAAGTAACGCTTTGAGTAAAGTTTTGGGTAACTCCCGAAGCAGGGCTCACAGTAGCATTAGGTGTTGTGCTGAAGGTGGGGGTAAGCGCAGTAAGACTTTCACCCTTAGGGTATTTCACGCTTATCTTACCCGTACTGTGGTCAATCGTAGCTTTGTATTTGCCAATAGCAAAATTCTCTAACTGTGGATATTGAGCGGTAACAGTGTAATCCCAATAGAGGTTACCGTTGAAAATGCGGTATTTGGCACCTTTGCTCAAATCGACATTCGTTCCTGCAGTAGGCACTGAGGTAGCTCCCTCGGGCAATGAGAGGGAGGTGGTCATTTTGGTAAGATCGGTATTCCAAGGAGCGTACACCGTGATAGTTTGTTTCTCCTCGTCTATAATCCCATCGATACCATCGGCTTGAAAGGCATTAATTTTTGCCTCTTTGTCGTTAATAAGTTCGCCTTCGTGCTTTTCGTCACAGCTGAGTAAGCCGAGCAAAGCTACTACACTGAGGGCGAGTTTGTGTACTATTGTTTTCATATTAGAATCCTGCATTTTGTTTGTAAATACCTTTTACATACCCTATTTGGTTTTGTGGAATAGGGATATACTCATTTTTATTTTTAGTGAAATAAGCACTGCTGAATATCGCTGGACGACGTGTTTTCTCTTTAGTGAAATAGTCGTTGAGTACTTGGTCGGCGATACCCCAGCGTACAAGGTCGAAGAAACGAGAGCCTTCCATAGCAAACTCTAAACGGCGTTCCCAACGGAGTGCTTTGCGAGCAAATTCTTGATTCCAAGTACAGTTTACACCATTTTGATATACAGCTATATCAGTATTGGTAGCGTAAGGAATCATAGAAGTACTTTGTTTAGCGCGTTGGCGCACTTGGTTAATAAGTGACAAGGCTTCGTTGCTACGGTTGAGTTCGATAAGAGCTTCGGCACGCATTAGGAGTACATCGGCGTAACGGATAAGAATACGATTCTTAGAGTTACCGCGGAAAGGGTTGATATTGCGGAAGCAAGAGCAAGAAGGGTCTACATTCTCTTTGAGTGATGCATAGAAACCATACACGTTGCTATTGCGGTTCCAGTCGTTCTTGTAAATCAATTCGGCATTGTACTTATAAGGCAAACCTGGCAATGCTACTGTATGGAACAAACGAGGGTCGGCTTTATCACTAGTAGCGTTGTAATCGTTGTTGTTGAAGTTATCGAAATCGGGCAAGCCATTCACTGTTTTGAAAGCATTTACCAAATTCTGACTTGGTTTATGGAAATCACAGCAACCTAACTTTTGTGGAGCAGAGAGCTGGTCACCCCAGTTGAGGCGTCCGTACTGAGTACCATCGTCCACTGAGTATTGTACCGCAAACATAGATTCTTTACCATTTTCATAGCCACCGGGGAGGAAGTTAAACGCAAAGTCGTCTTCCAAACCATAAGAAGAACCTAATGCAAAACTTGTATAAGTAAGCACCTCTTGCAAATCTTGGCTATTGATACCTGTTACACTATTGTTTTCTGATTGGCGATACGCTTTGTACAAATAGGCTTTAGCTAAATAAGCTGCTGCTGCATATTTATCAGCTCTACCTTTTTGAGGTTGGGTATTAGGCAATAAGTCGTAAGCTTTTTTGAAATCGGCTACTATTTTTTGCCATTGTTCATCATTAGGCAAAGTGTTAGGGGTGGTTTCGTAAGCACTATCAGGTGTATTTTCATCTACAAAAGGAATATGCCCAAAGATAGTCTTCAACACGAAATAGAAATGACCTCGCAAGAAATACATTTCGCCCATACGCGATTGACGATTTGCTACTTCAGCATCGGAAGCCTGTTGCAAAGCTTTCAGAGCGGTATTGGTACGCGAAATAGCCATATAACACATAAACCAAAAGCGGTCAGCTTCACCAAAAGTAGGGTCGATATTCTGAGCGATTTCATAGAAATGGAAATGCTGGATATCGCTCACGTCTTGACCTCCTTTATAAGCGTCATCGGCACGTACATTACCGTAAATCCAAAGACTAAAAGGTACATCGTAGTGGTCGTTACCCAAAGACGAATAAGCGGTAGTTACCAACTCATCGGCTTTAGAGATAGCTTCTTTCTCGGTCATAATCCCTTGTGGATTATCGTCTAAGAAGTTGCAACCTGTAAGTAGAGTTGCAAATATTGTGGTGGTATATATTATCTTTTTCATTTTATTATTATTTATCAGACGTCAGACTATTGATAATTTAAAAGCTAGCATTCAATCCCATAGTGAATGTTATTGGGATAGGATAACCATAATTAGGGTTTTCAGGGTCTTTACCTGTAAACGATTTGCTCTTGATTGTAAGGAGATTCTGACCGCTCACATACAAGCGCAACTTGCTGAGCTTAATTTTTTCGGATACTTCTTTAGGTAAAGTATAGCCTAATTGTACGTTACGAAGTTTTAGGTAAGAGCCATTCTCTACATAGTAAGTAGACATACGCCCTTCGTTATTATCATCGGTATAAGCTACACTTGGAATATCGGAATCAGGATTGGTAACGGGGTCGAAAGCATCGAGCAAACGGCGACCTTTATTGGAGTAGGTATCTACCACACTCCAGAAGTCAGTATGCTTTTTCACATCGTTGATAATATCGACATTCTGTACGCCTTGCAAGAAGAGGGTAAAATCGAAGTTTTTGTACTCTAAGTTGAGGTTGAGACCGTAGATAAAATCAGGGTAAGGAGTCCCAATCCAAGTGCGGTCGTCTTCGTTTACTACTCCATCGTTATTCAAATCGCGGTAGCGGATACGACCAATACCTTTACCGTTTTGTATAGGGTGCTGATCGAGTTCTTCTTGGGTTTTGAAGATACCATCAGCTACATAACCGTAATAAGATTGATAAGGGCGACCTAAGATATTATCCCATTTACCATTTCCGCCGTAAGCATTGACTACAGATTCTGGTAATTCAGTAACTTTATTTTTATTGGTTGAAACGTTGGCATTGATATCGTATTTGAGTCCGCCTTTGGTCTCGTTACGATAACCTACTGATACTTCCCAACCTTTGTTTTCCATACCAGCACCATTTACCCATTGGGTAGCACCTTCACCCTTGATACCTGCATAAGGAGGTTCTACCAAGATGTCTTTGGTTTTTTTGATATAGTATTCTACCGAACCGTAGAGATTGTTATTAAAGAAACCGAAGTCTAACCCGAAGTTGGTTTGTGTGGTAGTTTCCCATTTGAGATCTTTGTTACCGAGACGACTGCGACGGAAACCAGAAGCTAACTGACCAGAACCTTTTCCTTCGATATCGTAAGAGGTATTCCAAATACCTGTTCCAGACCAAATATAGTCGCCTGTTACCCCATAGTAAGGGTCGTAAATATCGTAAATAGAGTAGTTACCGATTTCTTGGTTACCGTTTTGTCCCCAACCGAAGCGCAATTTGATTTCAGATACTGTATTGCGAATATTCTCCATAAAGGCTTCTTGAGAAAGGCGCCAACCCAAGTTGAAGGCAGGAAAAGTACCCCAGCGGTTCTCTTTGGCAAAGCGAGAAGAGCCATCGTGACGAAGGGTAGCTGAAGCGAGGTATTTGTTATCATAAGCATAGTTGATTTTTCCGAAGAAAGAAAGCAACTTATAACCGGTAGCTCCGCCCCCTCCTGTAATACCTCCTGTAGCGAGATTAGGCCACATATATTCAGGAGTTTCTAAGGCAAGAGTAGTACCTTTTACAGAGAAGTTTATATCATCTTGTGAGAACATTTCCATACCTGCTAAGGTTTCAAAGCGACTCTTGCCAAGCTCGAAGTCGTAGGTAGCTGTATTTGCCCAGTTCCATTTTGTCCAGTGAGATTGTTCGAGTTGAGAGAAGGTTTTTTCTTTGCCTTCTTCCATAAAACCGGAAATATACGAATGGTTGAGTGTACGTTTATAGAAATTACCGTAATCTACCCCAAAGTTAGAACGGATATTGAGCTTATCAATAGGTTTAATGTTTACAAAAGCATTCCCGAACATACGCCAGTAGTTATAACGATTATTTTTATTGTCGTTTACTAAGCGAGCAGGGTTCTGACGGTCGGGTAAACCATTTACAGGACCTCCCCAATGCTTACCGTCTTGAGTGCGTACCGGAATGAAAGGTACGGCTATCATTGCTGCTTCGGTAATTTGGTAAGGTTGCTCTACCTCGCTGGTACGGTTTACAGTGAAGTTTTCACCTATGGTTACTACATCGCCAAAAAGTTTGTAATCGGTATTGATACGCGCAGAGAGGCGAGAGAAATCGGTATTCTTTACCAAACCATCGTTGTTATAATAGCCTAACGAAAGGAAGTAATTCCCTTTATCAGTACCATTAGTAACCGAAAGGTTATAAGATTCAGTTACCCCCATACGAGTGATTTCCTTGAACCAATCGGTATTAGAAGGGAGCATAGGGCTTCCTGTTTTATCAAAATACTGACGTGGATAGTACAAATTATTAAGGGTGCTGTGACCATTAGCATCGGTAGTATAATCGTAGTGAATACCTAAAGCGTTTTGGTTAGGGTCGTTACCACGGTTTACGGCTGCTTTCCAAAGCACTTGTGCATACTCATTAGCATTGAGCATCTTCATACGAGAGTGAAACATCGAAACGGTAGTATAATGGTCGAAATCTACCTTTAACACTCCGTTTCTACCTTTTTTGGTAGTAATAACGATAACACCATTGGCAGCACGTGACCCGTAGATACTTGCTGCCGAAGCGTCACGCAACACTTGTATACTCTCGATATCGTTAGAGTTCAGCTCGTGCATACCGCCCTGAGTAGGTACTCCATCGATAATATAAAGAGGGTCGTTGTTATTAAGTGTACCGATACCGCGAATGCGAATGGTAGCTTTACCAGCAGGACCCCCATTATCGGTTACTTGCATACCAGCTACACGACCTTGAAGGGCTTTCATAGGGTTGTTTTCGGCAGTAGACATCATCTCGTTTACCTTTACTACTGATACTGCACCGGTAAGGTCGGTTTTACGTTCGGTACGATACCCTACAGAAACGGTAACTCCTTCGAGAGTCGTCACCTCTTCTTCTAAACTTACGTTTATTTCCTTGCGTCCTTTCACGGCTACGGTTTGGGATTTGTAGCCTATATAAGAAAAGACCAAACTATCGGTGGCTGCAACAGGTTGAAGGGTATATTTCCCGTCGAAATCAGTAGAAGCACCTACTGTTTTGTGCTTTACCACCACACTTACACCCATCATAGGGCTGTTGTCGGATTTTGCTTTCACCACCCCTTTTACTTGTTGGGCGAAAAGAGCACCCGAACAATTGCAGAGCAAAAGCGATAGTAAAATGCGCTTGTTTATCTTTCTACTCATCATATTGGTATTTGTTTTTTAACAATTGGTTTAATTTTCTTCGCATTGATGAAAATGCGATGTTTTTTCGGAGGCAAAGGTAAGGCAAAAGAAAGCATAGTACTATCAAAAATCGGTCAAACACTATCAAATTTGTGGCTAATTTTTGATAATGAAGAAAAATATATAAAAGTTAATTATCTAATTATTAAACATTTAAATATTTTTGATAGTAGATGAGTAAAAAGTGATAGGAGGAAATTTCTATTATTTTCGTTTGTGTATTTAAAAATTATAGTAATCTTAAAGAAAATGATTAATGAACAAAGGGAACCTATCCTCCTTATCACCTCTCGCTAAGGAGAAACTACAACGACGGTAATACGAACAAAGGGTGGTTTTACAGTGGGTCTACAATAGGTCTACAATGGCTCTACAGTGGCTCTACAGTGGCTCTACAGTGGCTCTACAGTGGCTCTACAGTGGCTCTACAGTGGCTCTACAGTGGCTCTACAGTGGCTCTACAGTGGCTCTACAGTGGCTCTACAGTG
>NZ_AJZR01000046.1:0-1171 GCF_000271925.1 Capnocytophaga sp. oral taxon 412 str. F0487
ACACCCTTCCTATACCAATCGTCCAAGATTCGTATAAGCTTCCTATAAGCTCTCTATAAGCTAACCCCACCCTCATTACACCCTTTTTTCACCAAAAACCCTCCCTCCCCTCTTCCGAACTTATTCGTTTTCCTCCGATGCTCCTAAGTATCTCCGACTAATTTCCCTCTTCATTTCCTCATTTGCTAATTTCCTCATCTGCTAATTTCCCATTTCCTCATTTCCAATTTTTTCCCCTCTCATATGGCTCACACACTTATTTTATTTCAATTTCTGTACCGTCAGATACACTTCTTTTTTAAAGAAATTTTTGTGCGTTTCCTCTATTCTGTCCCATAAAAAGTAAGTAAATAGAAAATAGTTTTATATCTTTGCATATTCAAAAATAAATTATCATTAAAAAGTATATTATGGAAGATAAAACAATTTTCACCGAAACTTATAAAGTGCGTAGCACACAAGTAAACCTTAACAATCAGCTCGGGTTATATGGCGTATTAGGTATGTTGCAAGATATCGCTGCTGAACACGCTTCACTTTTAGGGTTCGGTTATGAAGAGTTAGTAAAAAAAGGATTCTTTTGGGCTCTCATACAGCAAAAACTAAAAATGTACTATTGGCCTCAATGGAATGAACGTATCACCGTCAAAACGTGGTCTCTCCCTGTAAAAGGAGTGTATGCTTTTCGCGAATTCGAACTTTTTTGCAACGACCAAAAAATAGGTGAATGTGCTAGTACTTGGATTACCTTAGATATTCAAACACGTCGCCCCATTGAGCTTACTGACCGCCAAGAAATCTTCTCTCCTCGTACCGAAGGCGGACTCTCTTTCCATACCGACCGTATCAATCTCCCCGAAGGTATGTATCAGGTCAACGATTTTAAAGTACGTGTAAGCGATTTAGATGTCAATTCACACGTAAATAATGTAAAATACACTCAGTGGGCACTCGATATGATGACAGAGCGCAACCATCGCGAGTTTGTCATTAAAGAATATGATATCAATTTCTTATCCGAAACTTTTATGGGAGACGAAATGCAAGGATTTAAAAGCAAAGGTAAATACATCGACGATGCCCATAACTTGGTAGAAACTTATCTGTATGCACAAAAAATAGGTGCTCCTAAACCTGCGTTCATATCTCGCTGGATTGCTGAACGAATTTA
>NZ_AJZR01000047.1:0-78268 GCF_000271925.1 Capnocytophaga sp. oral taxon 412 str. F0487
TCTACAGTGGGTCTACAGTGGGTCTACAGTGGGTCTACAGTGGGTCTACAGTGGGTCTACAGTGGGTCTACAGTGGGTCTACAGTGGGTCTACAGTGGGTCTACAGTGGGTCTACAGTGGGTCTACTCTATACGAAAAGTGAATACAAAGACTAATTTACTAATTACTAAATCGGCGAATAAGCCTTATTAACTCCTCCGAAATTCCCAATTTAAGAAGAAAAAATACACTGATTCCCCCTACGAGTAATGATTTTAAGCTGATATTTACAAGAGGGTGAAACGGAAAGTCCCAAAAGAAGAAACCTCCTATGGCTATAATACCGAAGAGGGTGGTCTGTAACGTTTCTTTATAAAAAGGCTGTAAGTTGTATTTGCGATACACAAAAACCGACTTGAGTAGGTTATACGAACTAAAAGCGATTAGGGTCGCTAATCCCGCCCCATTGATGCCGTAAAGCGGTATGAGCCACATATTCATTAAAACAGTGCCTATGACCAAAAAAACACCCAAAAACAGTACGGTACGATAGTAAGGTGAATTGAGCAATACCGCATTGTTGAAGCCCACTAAGGCGTCCGATAGCTTTACTACTGATATTATGACAAGCACCGTGAGTCCTGTGCTGTAATCCTTATCGGGCAGAAGAGCGTAACACTGCTGGGCGTTGACGATGATAAGCACACAAATCACCATACTCACAAAATAAGTGTTCACAGTGCTGCGCTTATACAGGTCGGATAGCTCTTTTGGCTTGTTTTGATTCATAAATTGTGCCGTCAGTGGACTCACAATCTGGTATATACTCCTATACGGAATGGCAATCACCGTAGCTGTAAAAATGGCTACATTGTAAACGGCAATCTCACCGATAGGCAAGTATTGGTTCAGCATAAACTTATCAATATCCATCAATACAGAAGCTACCGAGCCCGATAAAATTACAAAAAGGCTGTACAAAAAGACTTCTTTCTTGTTCTTAGGCAATCCCCAAGCAAATTGTGGTCGGCGTACATAGAAAGCGAAAACAAACATCAAGAGCATACGCAAAGCATACACCCAAAATACGCCCCATATCAGTTGGCGAAAGTCGATGAGCTGCAAATAAATGGCTAATAGCAGGAGCATCACTCCTACCCTATGGAATACCTCTTTAAGGAAATTGCCAAAGACGGTTTTTAGCTGTACGCGCGTCCACGCATAAGCAATTTCAAAGTAAGCCATCGCTACGGAAGTGAGGAAGATGAGGAAAACGTAATCGCGCACTTCTTCGTTTTTAGCCGAAAGCCATTGCGCAATCTGTTCGTACCCAATTACCCCGACAAAGGTGGCAGGCACAATGATGAGCAAAGGCAAAAAGCAAAGCATCAGGTTGAATTGCGCTTGCTCTTTCTTATCTCGATAAGCGGTATAATAACGCACCAAGGTATTGTTCACCCCAAAGGCGATAAGAGGGGACAGAATGGTGGCAGTGGAAGTAACATAACTCACTAATCCGTACTGAGCTTTGGAGAGGAAGTAAGTAAACAAGAAAAGGGTGTTCAGTGCCCCTATGGCAAACCCTAAATAGGTAGCCACCACATTCTTAAACGATTGACGGAGCACTATCCCCATAAACTATTGTATTTTAAAGTTGAATTTGTGTTCAAAAAACGACTGCCATTCGGGGGCGTGTTGTAAGCCTAAGTGGTAATAATGAGTAGCCTCTTCTAAATCGTCTAATCCGTAATAAGCTAAAGCAATACGATAGTAATTCTCCAGCTCGTGCGGGTAGATCTGCACTATATCGGCAATGATAGATAAGGCTTCTCGGTATTTTTGAGAGAGCAACAGTAGGTCAATCCATTCGATGAGGGTAGTATAGGAATAATCGCCGTTTTGTACCGCTTTCCGATAGCCGTATTCTGCTTCTTTTAGGTTCTGAAAGTGATAATAATTCAGCTCGGCATAACGGCGCCAATAATAAGGCTCATTAGATTCAAAAGTAAGTACCTTTTTAATGTATTTTAGAGCCTTAGCGTGATTGTGACGCAAGTAATGGAAGTCGGCTAAGGTAATCCAAGCCTTGTCGAGCTGAGGATCTTCGTGAGTAGCTCTAAAATAATACTCTTCTGCCTTGGCATCGTTACGCATTTTCTCATAACAACGCCCAATGTGCAGATAAGCTAAAGCCGAAGGGTCGTCTAAGGTAAGAGTAATCTTATAGTTTTCGATAGCTTTTTCGTAATCTTCCATCATTTCGAGCACACGAGCTTTCTCGAAATAAGCCCCCGTGAAAGTATCATCGCTGATGATAGCAAAATCAAAACAACGCAAGGCATTTTTATGGTCGGTAATGGATAGATACAGCTTACCGAGGTAATACCAAGCAACTTCACAATAAGGATTTTGGTCTAAGTAAGTGTTTAGAAAGTCGGTTGCCTCTTGCACTTCTCCCAACACCTCATAGCAGAATACCAACTGTTGGAGTGCGGTATAATCCTGAGGGTCTTCTTTCAAACATTTGGTAAAATACTTTTTGGCATTGGAATAATCCTCCGTATAGAGGTATTCCATTGCCATTAGGGCATAGATATTCGAAACGTCATCGGTAAGTGTGATGGCGTATTGTAGCAACTCAATAGCGCGATGATGTTTGTTCATTTTAGAGTACAGATTAGCCTGTTGCACGTGTACTTCAGCATTCATAGGTTCTATGAGCAACAGTTCATTGAGGAGTTCCGAAGCCTCTTCTAAGCGGTCTTCAAACACCAATTGTTCTGCATTTAGCAATTTAAGTGATGAAGCATCGGGGTGTTGTGACAAACCGATTTCCAAGGCACGTTTCGCTTTGCTAATGCGTCCGTATTCTAAGTAATATTCTACGATTTCTTCAAATTCATCAATGTCGAAAAAGAGAATGTTATTCTCTTTGAGCATCAATTCGAATTTGGTAACCGCGTAGTTTTCTTCTTCTGGTAACATCATTTTAGTTAAGAGGTTTTTTGGCAATCCTCTATTTTAAGTTCGCTATTTGTTCTCTTTTACACCTATAAAAATATCTACTTCGGAGGCATCACCTTGCTGAGACTTCTCGGTGTAGCGCTCATAGTCATATATATAAGTGCGATTGAGTGTGGCGTCGTTGTCCCAGATATGTTGCCACATCGCCCCTACTGCTTGAGGCATTGCGCCTTTGGCTACAAACTTTTGAAAGGTTTGTTCAGGGAATTCCCTGCCCTCTAAGCCGTCGGGAATCGTGCTGAGCGTGGTAACTTCTACTCCTATCATACAAGTGTAAGGCTTGGTATAGTCCTTTTGGTAATCAGTGTAGATGCTATAAATAGCATCGCTTACCTTATTGGGTATTTTTGCCAAAAGTTGCTCGCTAAAAAAGCGTTGCCAAAGGTTTCCAATGTCTTGCATCGCTTGTCCGTTCTGATTGGTAGTGCGCACGCTGATTCCTATGATTTTCATTTTCTTATATGATTAATTCTTTGTTTGATAGAACTAGAAATATTAAAAGCCAAAAAAGCTTGGATTAGTCAATATATTAGCCAATATATTAGAAGCAACATCTCCGCCAAACTTCTTTAAGGTTTCAATTATTTTAGATTTCTTTTTCCCAGCTTCAAGTTCCTTATCATCTATAATAGTTTGTATTTCTTTTCTTTGATTATCATTTAATTCACTTTTTAAAGCTTCAATAATCAGATTAATACTTACATTTGTTTGTTGGTTTTGACTTTGAGAGATATTGAAATTAAAGCCTTGCTCTTTATTAGAATTTGTACTTTCAGGTTCATCAGGAAAGTTCTTTATTCCTTCTAATATTCCTAATATTTTTATATGATTTTCAGGTGATATATGATTTTCATATGGTCTAAGTCTTCCAATAGAACTCTTATATTTTGTGTCTATTATTCTTTTTACTGAATACAACCAACTTTGATATTTTTCTTCCTTATTACTTTTATACTCTGTATAAAGTCCATTATTTCTATAAAAAATAATACTTGTTTTTAATTCTTCACCTTCTAAAATTAATTCTTCTATTGTCATACTTTTTTATTTAATCTTCTTTTGTTTGCTGTAATTTTAGGTCTGGAAAATGGTCAATCTTACTTTGTAAGAATAACTGTGAAATATAACTCAATGATAACGTTATTATAGGTATTAGAATAACTCCTAATATATGTAAAACAATAGAAAGACATCTATCATCTATAAATTTCATAAATTCTTTTAATAACAAAATTCCCCAAGAAATAGTTATTATAAAAGAAAAAAGAATTGCAACTTTTGATGTAGAAATATTAGCCCCACTAATTGGATTAAAATAATTATTTTGTCTTTTTTTATTGGCAAAAACAAAATAAACTCTTTCTTTTGGATCTGGCTTTAAATCTTTCTCACAATTATTGACTAATGTTATAAAGTTAATATTCCAAAAATAGTATCCTTTACAAGAAAGAAACCATAATAGAGAAATTATATATCCTAAAATAAGTATCATTATTATTTCTAATTCAAATAATGAAGATTTATCAGAAGTTTTAAGAGTACAAAAACCTATAAATAAAGTACCTATTGCAATATAAAAATAAGATAGCCATTTATTGAAATTATCATAATGGAAATTCCTTGCTGCAATTAGTGTTTTATATCTTTCAAGAGGTGTAAACTCTTTGCATCCATCTACTGAAGTATTATTTAAAGAAGAATTTTCTTGTTGGTTAGTCATTTCTTGATTATTTTCCATTTACTTTTATTTTTTAATTTTTATTATATATTTTTCCTCCCAAACACTCTGGCAAAGTTCATTTTTATCACCTTTTTGTGCAATGACCTTCGCCAAAGTGCTGTGATTAACCATTAATCATTAATAATTAATCATTATTTATACATCTTTTCTCTCAATTCCTGAATATTTTTGTCGTCCATATACTCATCAAAGGTCATATAGCGGTCGATAATGCCACTAGGGGTAAGCTCGATGATATGATTGGCGACGGTTTGCGAAAATTCGTGGTCGTGAGTGGTGAAAAGCACCGTACCTTTGAAGTTTTTCAACGAGTTGTTGAAGGCGGTAATGCTCTCCAAATCCAAATGGTTGGTAGGCTCGTTGAGCATTAGCACATTGGCACGCAACATCATCATACGGCTGAGCATACAGCGCACTTTCTCGCCTCCTGAGAGCACTTTGCAGTTTTTGAGGGCTTCCTCGCCACTGAAAAGCATCTTGCCCAAGAACCCGCGCACGTATACTTCCTCGCGCTCTTCCTCTGTTTTCGCCCATTGGCGTAACCAATCCACCAAGGAAAGGTCTTGGGTGAAGAAATCGGAGTTATCCACCGGCAGGTAAGACTGGGAGGTGGTGATTCCCCACGCAAAGGTGCCCGCATCGGGCTTCAGGTTGTCGTTGAGAATCTCATAAAAGGCAGTGGTGGCACGCGAATCTTTAGAAATCACCGCTACTTTGTCGTCTTTAGCAAGGTTGATATCCACATTTTGGAATAATACCTGTCCGTCGATAGAAGCGGCGAGGTTTTCCACGTGTAGGATTTGGTCTCCAGCCTCACGGTCGCGGTCGAAAATGATAGCAGGGTAACGACGAGAGGATGGTTTGATTTCCTCGATGTTGAGTTTCTCCAACATCTTCTTACGAGAGGTAGCCTGTTTTGATTTTGCCACGTTGGCACTGAAGCGCGCGATAAATTCCTGCAACTCTTTGGCTTTTTCTTCCGCCTTTTTGTTCTGTTGGGCACGCTGACGGGCTGCCAACTGACTACTCTCGTACCAGAAAGTATAGTTACCCGAATAATGATTGATTTTCCCGAAGTCAATATCGGAGATATGGGTACAAACAGCATCGAGGAAGTGTCGGTCGTGAGAAACCACAATCACTGTATTGTCATAGTTTGCCAAAAAGTTCTCCAGCCAGCTGATAGTCTCGAAGTCGAGGTCGTTCGTAGGCTCGTCCATTATGAGTACATCGGGGTTGCCAAAGAGCGCTTGCGCGAGAAGTACTCGCACCTTGAGCTTACCGTCCATTTCGGACATTAGGGTATAGTGCATATCCTCAGAGATGCCCAAATTGGAAAGCAGTGCAGCGGCATCACTCTCGGCATTCCAGCCGTTCATCTCATCGAACTGTATTTGTAGCTCACCAATGCGTTCGGCGTGTTCATCGGAATAATCGGCATAGAGGTCGTCCATCTCTTTTTTGACTTTGGAGAGGACTTTATTGCCCATAATCACCGTGTCGAGGACAGTGTACTCGTCATAAGCGTAGTGGTCTTGTTCGAGCACCGACATACGCTTGCCTGGTTCGAGGATAACGCGCCCCGAAGTAGGTTCTTGCTTGCCTGAAAGGATTTTAAGGAAGGTAGATTTTCCTGCTCCATTGGCACCGATGATGCCGTAGCAGTTGCCTTGTGTAAAGGTTACGTTTACCTCATCGAAGAGGACGCGTTTTCCGAATTGTACGGATAAATTGGATACTGATAACATTGTTAATGATTAATGTTTAATGATAAATGACTATTTGTCTTTGTAATGACCATAAGCAGTCGCTAAGACCACTAACTTTTCTTCTTCAAAGATTTCATAAACAAGCCTATACTTGTCATTGATACGCCGAGAATATATAAGGCGTTCTCCCTTACCTTTAAGACGCTCTACCTTGCCTGTTCCTATTGTCGGGTGTTGCTTTATTTCTTCGATAAGGTTAAGTATTCTCTCAACAATTTTTTTCTGTCCTGAACTTATATGCTTTGCCATATCTTCAGAAAAAATCTCTGTTTCTTCCAAAGAATACGTTTCTAATTCTTCCATTATTTCAAATATTTAGCTCTAAGTTCTTCTATGGTAACTTTCGTTCTTTTGCTTTTCATAGAGCGGTCTATTTTTGCAAGGAACTCTTCCTCTGTCATTTCTGTTTCATCTTTCTTCTCTTTGATAATTTTGATATCCTTGGCTTTGAACTTTTTCAATATTTCCTCTATAATAGGAAAATCTATTGCTTTTACATTTGTTTGAAAAGTTATTGTTTCCATAAAATAATGTTTTAACGATTTATTAAATATCTACGGTAAAGATAACATTGAGCTCTTTGTCTAAAGCGTTTTTATAAAACTCTAAAAGTCCTTCGCTCCAGTCTAAAAGAAATGTAAGATTATCCTCATCTTTTGGGAGAGTATATTCCTCTTCGGGGATTTTATCAAAATTGTTTTTAATAGTTTCTTGTAGGTTATTGGTTTCCAGATAAGCCACAATATCTTTGATAACTTCGGGCTTTTTGAGCGAAATAACATAGTCATTGTGGTCTAAAATCAGTTCCCCACCGAAAACAACATTGTAAGGTACTTTGTTTTCTTCATTCCACGTGCCTTTCCCAAGACAAAACTGGACTCCTTCCCACGCTTTGTTAATCTCAAAGCCTTCAGAAGTATTAAATAGTTCTTCTTCTATTTCTTCAAGCATATAGTCGTACATCTCGTCTATATCTTGCGCTTTTAATTGTTCTAACGCTTCATCAGTAATAGCGTAAAGCATTCCTAATCGTGCCATAATGTATTGTTTTAAAGTGCAAAAGTACGGAATATTTGTGAGATATGAAAATAATAGCAATTGTATAGAGAAGTTATTTCTGAGCTGTTACAATAAGCGCCATTGAAGTTTCAGGATTGAAAGACTCTTTTTTGAAGTTGCCGTATAGTTTAAGGTCTTTAAAACCTATTTGAGAGAGCCATTGGGTGAGTTCTTGGGAAAGAATAGGCTGTAAAAGCTCTTCATTGGCAATAGTTTCGTCTAAAATCGTCTTAAAAACTACCTTCCCTTTGCGGTTTAAGTGATAAGAACGTTCAAACTTTACTTTTTCGTTCTCTATTAGAGGCAGATTACCAAGAAAATTACCTTCTTTCTGGCCAAAATACTTCTCAAAGTTTACCATTTGCAAGATAAGTTTGCCTCCTTGCGTGAGTTGGTTATAAGCCTTTTTAAGAAAAGTTTGCACTTCGTCTTTATTATCCAAATGTGGAAGCGTGTTCCCAATGTTGATAATGGTATCGAACATAGGTAAAGTATCGATAGCAAGCATATTAAGCTCTTGCACTTCAACACCCTTGGCAGTAGCCTGAGCAATAAGTGCTTTACTGAGGTCGATAGCCGTAACATCATAGCCCTGTGCACGCAGATAGGCGGTAAGGTTGCCCGTACCCGCTCCTACATCAAGAACTGTCTTGCCGTGCACTTCGGCATCGAAAAAGACTTTATGTGCAGGCGATAGCGGAAAGATAGCATCGTATTTCTCAGCGATACTATTGTAGAATTGTGACATATTTTTTAATGATAAATGATTAATTGTTAATGATTAATGGAACAGAAACACTTAATTTATAGATATTTCTGTACTGATGTATCTCCTTTTTATTTGCGATGTTTAAATCGGTATTTTGTTCGAATGAGGGATAGACGATAAGGCAATCTATCAACCTATCGTCATCTATTTTTAGGGCTTTATAAACTCTTTCCAAACGTGCATAAGCACTCACCTGACGAATGTCGTCTATCACTCTACTATCTTCATAAACAGTTTTGTATTTGGCATCAATCACCATTTTGTGTTCTGGAGTGTTGAGCAAAAAATCTAATTCAGTGTAATCACCCGTAAAATGATAGTGTACTTCTCCCCTACTGCCGAACTGTTCTTGTAGTTTTTTGTATACATATAACTCAAAAAGTTTGGGCATATCTATCCAAAAAGGCGGAATAGCTACTTTTTGTTGGGTTGTTTCGGTAATATTATACGAAAAACGCTTCAAAATCTGCTTTCCGATGCGAATAGCTTCCTCATATTCTTTGAAAAAAGGATTGGTAGTGATTTTTTTGAGGTTTTCTACGTCGAGTTCTTCTGAAATCAACTCAAAATGCGGACTACAATACGTAATAAGTTCGCGAATAGACTCGTCATTGCCTGCAAAGTAATTAGAGTGTGTATTCTTAAAGCTGATGATAAACTGTAAAACTTTCTTCAAAAAGCGATTTTCGAGGCTATCCATTCCAAACTCTTGATACCTACATACGTGGGCTGTGAGTTTGTTCTTAAAAACATTTTGTTTGAGGTGTTTACCTAACTGTATCTTGCCTTTGATGCGGTTATTAAGATTCTCCTCCACCGTGTAGTACGATTTTTTAAGTCCTTTGCGCACAATACGCTTCAGTAGCAATAGGAATTGTACCATTAGAAAAGGCGTGAGCGTGTCTTTTTGCTGTTCGATGGTAATTAACGGTTCGTCCCAATAGATTTTAATAAGATTTTGTGTGTGTTTGGGGTCGAGCGCCGTAATGCTGAGAAGCATTTTCAGGTAGTCGATTTCTGCCCATTCTTCCTCTTGGGTAGGTAAGCCTTCAACAATGTGTTTTTTATTCATTTTAGGCTCTATATATACGAATTTGTGATGTTTTACCAACCACAAAGCCCCCACATAATAGCCTGCCTGCAAACACACTTCTTCCTCATTTGTACGACTAATTTCAAAAGGATATATAGGATTTCCCCATTTATCTTTCTTCAATACATACGGACAACTCTTAGGTATTGCTTCAAAGTAAATGCTTCCCTCCTCTTTTTTGATGCTATAGGGTTGATGTTCAAGAAGGGTTATTTTCATAGACTAATGTTTTAATTTCTTGCATTTGTTCTTCAATCTTTATATTATCTATGAGTATCCCATCTTTTATGTATTCCAATAGAATGGGCTTGATTTCGTATTCCCAACGAATAGACATAGGCACATCTTTTCCATCGCTGTATTTTTTCTGAATAAAATACGACTGTCCAAGCCACACATCTTCTGGTTTAAATTCAGGTGATAAGGTTTTGGCACGTTTTAATTCAGTATCTGTATTGTTAATATAATCATCATAGTTCTCAATAAAGAGCTTACTTACTGCTTTAAACAAGTTTTTATCAAAATTCCCTTCTAACTCCTTAGGCAACACATTCACAAAGGCAAAGCGCCGACGAATGGCATAATCTATATGCCCTACCGAGCGGTCAGCCGTATTCATTGTACCGATGATGTAGAGGTTAGGCGGTAGTGTGAAACTATTGTCATCATCGATAGCATACATACTCTCCACGGATTCCCCGCGATATTCCAAGGCATAGATGAGTTCCCCCAATACTGTTGAAAGATTCGCACGGTTGATTTCGTCAATTACAAGAAAATAAGATTTCTTCCTTTTGAAATCATTAGCCCATTTTATGAAATAGTCAGTTATAAATTTCCAGCCCCATTTGTGATAGTTTTTATAAAAACTATCGAATTTATCATCTAAATTTCTTTGACAAAATTCTTCAATAGGAATACCTGCTAAATTATGATTGCGTCCACTTAAATATCGCAATTCGTTATTTTGTATAAAATTATATTTAAGTTCTTTCCCTTCATCAAAATAAACTTCTCGCCCCTCTTTCTTTTCTTTTTCAAGAAAATCTCTAAAATTTTCCCATTTAATAGGTTCTTGGAATGCTTTTAAGGCTTTCTCTGCAAACTCAGCTAACACTTTATTTTCAGCTGTATAGACAATCCCGTCTCCCTCTTCATTAGGCTTGGCGACAATGCCCCTTACAAAATCTTCGTAAGAGTAACTAGGGTGAAATTGAATGAGTTTAAACTGCTCATTACCCTCTAAGCTATCATTGTCATTCAAACCTAATAGCTGTTTGGCAATACGCTTGGCTTCACGGGTTTTACCTGTACCTGGAGGACCTTGTAAGATGATTTGGTGCTTGTAACGTAGTAGGTCAATAATCGTAGGCTTAATCGCTTGATTTGTCATATTACTTTCTATTGTTTCAAATTCTACTTTGTATTTCTTTTCAAAAACATATTCCCTGAAATAGCTATTATCATAACTTTTAGGATAAGTTTCCTTATCAAGTGCTATCTCTTCTTTGACAGCATTTTTGATATCAGGGTAATATGTTTCAATATGTTGTGGGGTTCCCTGATAATAAAGAAAAGCATTGTTAGGTCTTTCAAACTCTTCCCTTCTCAGTTTTGGGATATCTACTTCCCTTCCTGTAATAAAAAGAAATTCTTTGGGACTTACACTTAAACAAATCCTCTTCCCTATGTGATAACGAAGTGATTTTTCATCTAATCTAACACTGAACACTTGATTTTCGGTATCTTCTAATGCTAAATCCTCTATAATATTTCCTAATTTGTAAAAGAAAACAGAAGCCCAATGCTTAGGAATCTTATCCAATACGTTTCTAAATGCTTTTTCTGAAGAAATTGTCATATTCTGGTACACAATATCCTGAGCCAATAGCAAAGGTTCATCAAAACCTTGTGGAATAAAGTTGCTCGTGAGTTGTTTTAACTCAGGATTGTTAAAATAAGTCGTGATTTCGGTAAGCAACTCAATAAAATGCTCGTATTTGCGCTCTTTTCGAGAAACTTCTCCTAAATACTCACATAATTTAGTATAAATATCCCTTTTATAAAAAGTATACTCATTAGGGAATTTCAGCGTCAGTAAAAAAGAAAGAGTACGCTCATCAATTTTTGTACTAAAATTTGTATTGCTTTTCTCTTTTAAGTTATCAATAACATTTTCAGTGAAAGTCCTGCATTTTCCCAATTTGGTATAGAAATCATCAGCCCCATAAACAATACCCAACAATTCCTTTAATTTCGTTGGATAGTTTTCTCCTAACGCTTCCAATATACCAAAAGGACGGTAATCTACTAAATTATCCTTTTTCCAAAAAGCCTCTTTAAACATTTCGTAAAAATCAGGGGCATTAATATCCCAATGCTGCTCAAAATGTTTTATTGCCTGCCATTTGTACACTTCATCAGGATTAGAAGGTTTTTCTTGTAAGAAACGAATGTAATTGCTTATGAGTGCTTGTATTTTCTCATTCATAGTATTTCAGTTTTTGCGCAACAAAATTACTCAATTTTCTGTATAAACAAAAAGAGCTACCCGATTTTTCATTCAGATAGCCCTTTTAAAAAGTTCTTATTTAGTAGTTAAAAAATCATATAAATCCAATTCTCGGAAAGCCTTATGAAGCAAACGACTCTTATCGTTAAAAGCCTCTTCCATCGATATCATTGTCTCTGAGCGCGACACACCTTGAATGTCGTCTATCATATAAATAACTTCCTTAGCGTGTTTCACCCCCTTTGTCCTAATTTTACAAAACAGATTATATTTCCCTGAAGTAATGTGTGCCTCTGTTACAAACGGGATAGCCTCTAATTGTTCCAAAACATACTCAGCTTGATGATTGCGCTCCAAAAAGATACCCACATAAGCAATAAAAGTATATCCCATTCTCTCGTAATCTAATGAAATGGCAGAACTTTTTATAATCCCCAATTCTTCCATTTTTCTTATCCGTACATTCACTGTCCCCGACGATATATCAAGTGCCTTAGCAACATCTATATAGGGTTTTCGTGCATCTTCTATAAGAATATCCAATATCTTAAGATCCATTTCATCTAATCTATATTTTGCCATCTACATTAAGTTTACGAGTTCTTTTTTTAAAAGCGCAAAGTAACAATGTTTTTTTGTATATTCCAAATTGCAACATACTTTTTAAGTTGAAATCTACCCATAACCTTCTTTTTATCTCTGCCTTAGCTTCAACTTTCCTTCTACTTAGGTTCGTTATTCCTTCGTTCATCGTTCGTCTTTTGTTCGTTGTAGACCCACTGTAGACCCACTCATTGTTCGTCTATCCTATAAGTTTCCTATAAGCTCCACCTAATTAATCATTAACCATTAACCATTCACCATTAATCTATTTTCAATGTTGATAAATCCAAGTGATTTTTAATATAATCTTTATCAATAGCTGAACTTATAAACTTTGATAAAACATCTTCTTTATGTCCGTATTTTTTAGATAAATCACCTATCTCAGCAATATAAGGCACAAACGAGATTTGCCCATTCTCCAAAACTTCCTTATAAAGAATACCTACATCATTACCACAGTGAGTGTCGTCTCTTAAAATAATATCGTAAAAACATTTATCGTTTTCAGGTATACTGAAGTAATCTTTATAATTCACATTTGTAACATCGCTAGTGGCTATATATTGTAGAGCTCTAAATATAGCCATAGCAATATATACTCTCGTTTGTTCACGGTTGTAATCATTAGAAAAATGCCCTGCTTCAAAAAGAATAGTGGGCGTACCTAATTGTGTATACTTATCTCCCGTACAATTGATATTAAAACTATCGTCAAAACGCGCTACCTGATTAGGTATATGGTGCTGTAAAGTGTTATTCATTACTACAATCACTTCCATTGCCTTCTGGCGTACTTCATTAATACTGCGCTCTTCATTATAAGCAGGTGCTAAGAAAGAAACTGTAGCTGGCAAAGGTGTCTGTCCTACACTGAAAATAGTGCGCTGATCGTGCAGATTAAAGCAATAATCAGGCTGTACAAGTTCATAAGCTTTCCGCAAACACTTGCTCTCAGGTTGTGTAAGTTCATCGGCATCACGGTTAAGGTCTACGCCGTTGTGATTTACACGTGTAAACATCTCAGCACCGTCGGGATTAAGCATAGGAATGCAATAAACACTTAATTTCGATAAGAAATCAGCTGTTTTAAGCTCGTTTAAAACATCGAAAAGCGCTTTGGTAGCAGTTGATTCATTACCGTGCATTTGCGACCACATAAGTATCTTTTTACGACCTTTTCCTACTCTGTACAGGTCAATAGGTGTCCCTTTAACTGAAGTACCTAAAGATATTACCTCCTCAAAAGGGTATTTATTTAAAAGTGGGGCTATCATCGGATAAGTGATATAACGCCCAGAAAGCTGTTTTTTCATCTGTATATTAATATTTAAAAGCAAAAGTAATAAATATTCATTAAAGTACAACCTGTAATAAAGTAAAAGTTTCCTTATATTTAAGTGTTACATTTGTATCACTTAGTGTTTATAATTGTAAAACCATCAATAATACTAAATATACTAATCAACGATTATTATGTTCTATAAAAAGACTTTCCCTTCTATTCCGAAATACCATTTTCACAATAATTATACCTATAGATTATTTTTATAGTAGTTTTATATAATACTATAAACGAATAATTTACGTTGTAATCATAAATAAACACTTTAATATGATGAAAAATATCCTTGTTTATACTTGTATATCTCAAAATATTGATTTACATTTGTGCATTCTTAGAAAAATAAACGAACGTTACAATGTTAAACACATCAGACTTTGCCATTCGCTTACAACAAGTGATGGATTATTACGGCTTAAATGCTGCAGCCTTTGCTGATAGCTTAGAGATTCAGCGTTCAGGGGTTTCTCATCTCTTATCAGAACGCAACAAACCGAGCTTGGATTTTATCCTAAAGCTCATCGAAAAATTTCCTGAAGTAGATATGTATTGGATTACACAAGGAAAAGGAAGTTTCCCTCGTAAAGAAGATAAAGAGCTTGCCAGTGCTAAAAAAACGCAACAACCTGACCTTTTCAGTGATATTCCCGAAATAGAAATGCAAGCCACTACTCCTGCTCCACCTTCTGCTGCAATAAAAGAAAAGCAAGTAGAGACAAAAGCTTTACCATTACCCACTGATAAGCGTATTAAACGAATTATTTTCTTTTATGAAGATAATCGCTTTGAGGTTTTTGAAAATTAGTAAATTGGTAGTAATGAAAAAATCACTACATTTGCACCAATTTTCAATAACATAGAATGAAGAGAGATAATTCGTTATATATAAATGATACGATTGTAGCTTTGGCAACTGCTTCAGGGGTAGGTGCTATTGCTGTAATTCGCCTATCGGGAAAAGAAGCCATAGCCATTGCCGACTCGGTGTTCAAACCTTATACTGGAAAATCTTTACTTGAAGCTCCGTCACATACAGTTCATTTAGGAACTCTCGAAAGTAAAGACCAAGTAATCGACGAGTGTTTGGCTACTATTTTCAAAGGAACTAAATCTTATACAGGTGAACCCGTAGTTGAGTTTTCGTGTCACGGAAGTAATTATATCGTAGAAGAAGTTATCAAGCTGTGCTTGGCAAAAGGAGCTCGTTTAGCCGATGCTGGGGAGTTCACCAAACGCGCTTTTCTCAATGGTAAATTAGCGCTCAATCAAGCGGAAGCCGTTGCCGATTTGATTGCCTCCGATAGTAAGGCTTCTCATCAGGTAGCATTACAGCAAATGCGAGGTGGTTTTACTTCTGAGATAGAAGGATTACGACAAGAATTATTAAACTTTACCTCATTAATAGAACTTGAATTAGACTTTTCGGAAGAAGATGTAGAGTTCGCCGATAGAACTCAGTTTAAAACGCTTTTAAGCACTATTAAAACCACTGTTTTATCTCTCTTACAATCATTTTCAGTAGGTAATGTACTAAAAAATGGTATTCCTGTGGCTATTGTAGGCAAGCCTAATGCAGGCAAATCTACTTTATTAAATGCCCTTCTGAACGAAGAACGCGCTATTGTATCGGATATTGCAGGTACTACCCGCGATACTATTGAAGAAACGCTTCATATAGGAGGCATTGCTTTTCGTTTTATTGATACCGCAGGAATTCGTGATACTCAAGACCAAATCGAAGCTATAGGTGTACAAAAAGCTAAAGAAAAGATAGAAAAAGCCTCTATTGTGCTCTACTTATTCGATGTAAAAGATAGCTCTGCCCAAGAGATTATTTCTTTTGTAAAAGAAAATTACCGCGAAGGAACTAAATTTGTACTATTACACAATAAAACTGACTTATCTACAGAAAGTAATATAACTCTTTTTGATAATGAGATTTTACAATCCTTGAAAGGTTATACCGATACACTACTGAGAATATCAGCTAAAGAAGGAAACAATATTTTAGCCCTTAAAGATTTTCTCTCTCACTATGCTCAAAGTCTTAATAATACAGGTAAAGCAACTATTATTACTAATATCCGCCACTACGAAGCTCTACACAATACCTTACAAAGTATTGAAAGAATAGAGCAAGGATTACAATTACAACTTTCAGGTGATCTATTAGCTATCGATATCCGCGAAGCTCTCTATCATTTAGGTTCTATCACAGGAGCTGTAAGCAATGATGAGGTCTTAGGAAACATCTTTTCCCGCTTCTGCATCGGCAAATAAGATATCTTGCTGAATATTATCCTCTTTTTTCTTATTCTTGAACAACAAATAATAAAAACAAGTGATAAACCACCCTACCCAAAAGAGATAAAACCCTAAATGAAAGCTCAACTTCATCATTTTATGCGAAGTAGTTGTGAAGTCAATATAAGTAAAGTAAGCTCCTATTCCTCCTAAAACAATAAGTAAAAAGGCTAATAATCTACTAAACGATACGCTTACTTTTGTTCTAAAAAGTTGTAATACAGCAATAAGTACTAACTGTATTACCAATAATAAAAGAGCCGTTTTCCACCAAGTTTTGAAAATGGTATACTCACGGTACATTGTACTTATTCCTATTTTCCCTATAAACGACATTTTGGATATTAAAATCCCAGATATAAGGCTTAATAATGCTTGTACCAAACCAAGTATAGTTACGTTTTTCATAAGTTTATTTCTTTATAATCTTCCAGCCATTTTTCTCATTGTATTTCAACTTAAACTTCTGAGTAATAAAGGTTGTATTAGGATACGGGTCTTTACCAAAATTGTAAAAAGGTGTTTTCTCTTTATCTAATACTGCATTACAAATAACCACCTTTTCTGAGTTCTTCTCAATAGTAATCCCTTTATCATTTAATTTATAAATGATTGTTTTAACATTAGCACTGTTCTTGTTCTGTTTCACAAGGTAAGGAAGTGCTTCTTTAGTAAGAGTAGGAGAAATCACATATACACTATCTTTTGAAAACCATCTCTTCCTAGTTTTCTCATTATTAATATCAATAAGCCCTTCATCTGCTAATTCCTGTATAGTAATTAACAAATCTTTGTCTTTGGTACTGTCTAACTTCTGCTTGTTGGTATTAAATTTCCCTGTCTCAAATAAAGGGTTCTCTTCTAAATAATCAGCAATAAGGTTAGATACCTCATCTTTACTTATTTGATTGCTCGAATTACAAGCTGTAAAAAAACTTAAAGCTAAAACTATGAGTGAAAAATAAAACTTCATATATCTAAATTTTTAATTATTATCTTATTAAATACTTGCCATTGCCTCATAAAAGTCGGCTTCGTCTATGCCCATATTCTGGCATACCCATTTGGCTGCTTCTATATAGCTCAACTGTTCAGCATTTGTTTCACCCAAGGGCAATTCGCCTTCGGGGGTAATGAGGTAAGTCTCACCATTATGAGTTTCAAACGCAGGGGTACCATACTCCATCTTGCGAATAGGACTCTCATTATTCCCTACTAACTCATTTAATAACAGGTCTTCTTCATTGTAAATGAGTATTCCTCCTTTGGTTATCCCCTCTATAAATTGTTTATAAATATCTTTATTTTCTTCTATCATATCGCTGATAAGAGCGACTGTGGGGTGCAACATAGCCCCCTCTTCATTGCCTTCTATAAGCACAAATTCAGTATCAGCAAAATGCACTTGCTTCCCTTCGATAGGACTTTCAAAGTAGTAGCTCACTGGTTGATTACAAAAGTCCATAGTGTGGAACACCCTTGCCAATACTTCTTTTCTTCCTTTGTTACCTGTAATTACTACACGAGTTTTGTGTTTAAAGTATTCGTATAGAAAAGAGGTAGGCGATAGAATGTCAAGTCCTAAGTGTTGCGCTTGTAATAGGTCTGGGTGTGTATGAGAAAGATGCGGGTCTACCACCACGTAATCAATTGTAGCCGTCATCTCTTCGGGGAGTGTAGTGATATGATGTCTTTTGTGTAGCTCAGCCATTAACGGACGCAAATGCGTACTGGGAGCTACTATAAAATGAATGTTCATAATTTACGAATCTACTAATTTGCTAATTTTGAATATTAAAGACTCCAAAGGCGCTATATCTACTCGCAATCTTCCTTTGCCATTTGCAATCTGTAAGGTAGTGTGTTTTTCATTGTAAAGAGCATCGGTAAGCGTATAAGTACCGTCGTTTAAGAACCAACTACCCAACAAGTAATCTGGCAACTGCAAGTCAAAACCAAAGTAGTCGTGCTCACTAAAGTTGCTCACAATCACCCAATGTTCGTCCTCATTGCCTCTTGCAAAACTGTACACCCTATCGTTGTAATACTCAGTATGCTGCCGATTGTATTGGTGCAAATCAATATAAGCCCCATTCACTTTTAAGTTGAGCAATCGCTGGTAGAAATTGCGTAAAGAACGTTCTGCCTCTGATAACTGACCGCCGTCAAAGCGCTTATTATTCACCCAGCGTTGGTGTGCAGGAACACCTATATAATCAAATATAGACGTGCGCGACGGACTACCAAATCCTGCTACTTCCGCTGCTTTCTCCCCTACTTCTTGACCAAAATACAGCATCACTGGCGACTCGCTAATAAACGTAGAGACCGTCATCGCTGGTTTAGCTTTTTCAGCACATCCCGCAAACTCAGGCGAGGCTATGCGCTGTTCGTCGTGGTTCTCCAAGAAATGTAACATACGATGTGCAATATCGGCAAGGTTGTGCTGTATAGGGGCAATGGCATCAGTGCTGTGTCCGTGAGTCACAATATTGCGCAAAGTGTCGTAAAGTTGCACTTTGTCGTATAGATAGTCCATCTTGCCTAAATGCAGATAAGGACGATATTCATTAGGATTGTACACTTCAGCCAATAAAAATGCCTTTGGATTTTGGTGCTTGATAGCCGAATTGAGATAACTCCAGAACTCTACCGGCACCATTTCAGCCATATCATAACGGAAGCCGTCTACTCCTTTCCCGAGCCAATACAAGGCTATATCTTTAAATTTTCTCCAAGTGTCGGGTACTGTTTTATCAGCCCAAAAGTGGTAATGCGCTTCAGTATCTTCATTCTCAAAGCTTGCAGGTAGTTCAGCAAAATCCTTAGTGCCGTCGGGGCGTACCCCGTAGTTGAGTTTTACCGTTTCATACCAGTCATTGCGGTCGGGTTTAGAAGCGCGTGCGCCATTACCCGTCCATTTGGCAGGAAACTCGTGATACTCACCATAAATACCCTCAGGCAACTGAAAAGCTTCATTAGGATTGTAATAGAAATTGTTATTTACCGCATATTGTACGGTGGTATCATCGTCTTCGCCAAAACCGCGTGTGCCTTCCGGCTTGGCTATACTCTCATACCGACGCGCCACGTGGTTAGGCACTATGTCCATTATTACTTTCAATCCGCATTGGTGGGTACGGGCGATAAGGGCTTCCCATTCCTCCAAGCGTTGTGTAGGGTCATCGGCAAGGTCGGGGTTTACAGTGTAGTAATCCTTAATAGCATAAGGCGAACCCGCACGACCTTTTACCACTGCGGGAAAGTCGTTGCTGATACCATAAGCCGTATAGTCGGTAGTAAGGGCGTGGTGTAACACCCCCGTAAACCAAATATGTGTTACACCTAATGCTTTGAGTTCTTCAAGAGCTTTTGTAGTAAAGTCAGCAAACTTACCTACACCGTTCTCTTCTATCGTCCCCCAAGGTTTATTAGTGGTATTAGTATTGCCAAAAAGCCTTGTAAGCACCTGATAAACTACTATTTTATTATCATTCATTACCCCCATATTCCAAAAGTATTAACCACTAACCATTAATTATTAACCATTACAAATCGCCCGTACGGCTCGTACCCATAAGCATTAGGTAGGCTTTGAGAAACTCATCTAATTCACCGTTCATTACGCTATCTACATCAGTAGATTCGTAATTGGTGCGTACGTCTTTCACAAGTTTGTAGGGGTGCATTACATAGTTGCGTATTTGTGAGCCCCATTCTATCTTCATCTTTCCTGCTTCTATCTCATCGCGCTTGGCTTGACGTTTTTTGAGCTCTATCTCATACAACTGCGATTTGAGTAGTTGCAACGCCTTGTTCTTATTATCCAACTGACTGCGGGTTTCGGAATTCTCAATAATGATACCCGTAGGGTGGTGACGCAAACGTACAGCTGTCTCTACCTTGTTTACATTCTGCCCTCCAGCACCACTGGAGCGCATCGTCTCAAAGGTAATATCTGCGGGATTAATATCTATTTCAATAGTATCATCTACCAAAGGATACACGTATACCGAGGCAAAAGAAGTATGGCGTTTAGCATTACTATCAAAAGGTGAGATGCGTACCAAACGGTGTACACCATTTTCACCTTTTAGGTAGCCAAAAGCGTATTCGCCTTCAATCTCTATGGTAACCGTTTTTACTCCTGCCACATCGCCTTCTTGGAAGTTGAGTGTTTTTACCTTATATTTTTGGTTATTGCACCACATCGTGTACATACGTAGTAGCATCGATGCCCAGTCACAGCTTTCAGTACCACCTGCACCTGCCGTAATTTGCAATACCGCACTCATCGTATCGCCCTCGTCCGAAAGCATATTGCGGAACTCCAATGCTTCAATAGCGTGTAAGGCTTGGGTGTATTGGTGGTCTACATCCTCCGCAGTAGCTTCGCCTTCTTTAAAAAAGTCAAGTAGTACTTCTATATCCGAGGTAAGATTTTCGGCTTCCTCATAGTCTTCCACCCATTTCTTTTTAGTGCGAAGCTCGCGCATCACTTTCTCAGCTTCTTTCGCATTATCCCAAAAGTCAGGTGCAAAAGTCTTTTCTTCTTCGTTGCTTATTTCAATGCGTTTAGCATCTACGTCAAAGATACCTCCTTAACGCACCCAGGCGATTCACTAAATCCTTTACTTGTTCGTTGTTTGTCATTTCTTATTACTTATTGTATTACTATACCCCATACCCTCTTACCTCTTATCTCTTACCTAAACTAAACTTTTAGGATCTCAGCTTCTTTTATAGCTAATACTTCTTCTACTTTCTTGATGTATTTGTCGGTGAGCTTTTGCACACGTTCTTCAGCTTCTTTCTTCACATCGTCCGAAGCTTCTACCTTCTTAATCTCTTTATTAGCGTCTTGGCGGGCGTTACGCACACTTATTTTAGCGTCTTCACCTTCACCTTTGGCTTGTTTCACGAGCTCTCTACGGCGTTCTTCGGTAAGTGGTGGTACGGTAATAATCACCATTTCGCCATTGTTCATTGGGTTAAAGCCCAAATTAGCTATTTGGATAGCTTTCTCAATAGGCTGAATCATTTTCTTTTCCCAAGGTTGAATAGAGATAGTACGTGAGTCGGGAGCTGATACATTGGCTACCTGACTAAGAGGTGTTTGCGCCCCGTAATAGTCCACCATTACACTACTTACCATTTGCGGACTCGCCTTGCCAGCGCGGATATTGGCTAAAGCCTTATCTAAGTGTTGCAAAGCCTCTTGCATCGCTTCGCTCGTAGTTTCTAAGATAATATTAATTTCTTCATTCATTGTATATTGTTTTTAATTATTTGTTAGTTGTTAGTCTTCAATTGTTAAAGAAGCATCGCAATATAACCATTAATCATTGACCGTCGTTCCTACGTTTTCGCCTGCTACTACTTTTGCGAGGTTGCCTTTTTTGTTCATATCGAATACGATGATAGGCAAATGGTTTTCTTGACTAAGGGTAAAAGCCGTCATATCCATCACTTTAAGGTTTTTATCAATACACTCATTAAAAGAGATATGGTCGAACTTCACCGCATTAGGGTCTTTTTCAGGGTCGGCATTGTAGATACCATCTACACGAGTACCTTTAAGGATTACATCAGCATTGATTTCGATAGCGCGAAGTACCGCTGCCGAATCGGTCGTAAAGTAAGGATTACCCGTTCCCGCTCCAAAAATCACTACGCGTCCTTTTTCTAAGTGGCGTACTGCACGGCGTTTGATAAAAGGTTCAGCTATAGCTTCCATCTTGATAGCTGTTTGCAAACGGCTAAAAAGTCCTTCGTCTTCTAAGGCACTTTGTAGGGCGAGCGAGTTGATAACGGTAGCCAGCATACCCATATAATCTCCTTGCACTCTGTCCATACCATTGCTAGCACCAGCTACCCCGCGGAAGATATTCCCCCCGCCAATTACTATAGCCACTTGCACGCCTTGGTTCACTACCTCCTTAATTTCGGCAGCGTATTCTTTTAAACGCGCGGGGTCAATGCCGTACTGGCGACTTCCCATAAGGGCTTCCCCGCTGAGTTTTAGTAAAATTCGTTTGTATTTCATATATGAAAAATGTATTTTATCTAAAGAGTCTGTTTTATAACAAATCGTATATACGTACTTATTTTGGGGGCAAAGATAATGATTAATTAACAATTAACAACATACCATTGAGAATTAAATTCGCAAAATGCGTTCTTTTTTTCTTTCATTTCCACTTTGTCCTCCTCTTATTCTTAATTTTTCTTCGTCTTTCCCCTATCTATCCGTGTGGCTTGCAATGTCATTTGTATAAACTTTGCCAAAGTTTCAAATCTTTAGCAAAGTTGAAATCCACTAATAACCTTCTTTTTATCTCTGCCTTAGCTTCAACTTTCCTTCTACTTAGGTTCGTTGTTCCTTCGTTCATCGTTCGTCTTTTGTTCGTTGTAGAGCCACTGTAGAGCCACTGTAGACCCATTGTAGAGCCACTGTAGAGCCACTGTAGACCCATTGTAGAGCCACTGTAGAGCCACTGTAGACCCACTGTAGACCTACTGTAGACCTACTGTAGACCTACTGTAGACCTACTGTAGACCTACTGTAGACCTACTGTAGACCCACTGTAGAGCCACTATAGACCCACTCTCCCTTCGCCTGTTGTTCGTTTATCCTATAAGTCTTCTTAATTTCACCATTAATCATTAACCATTAACCATTAATCAATATTTGCTTATTTAATAATTACTTCGTACCTTTGCACTATCATTTAATGAAAATAAGAAATAAAGAAGTATAATGCAACAGTCTGTTTTCAGTACTGATATTACACATCAAGATGAGAATGTACTATTGAAAACCGTTACTAATGCTAAAGTTAGCTTTTTCGTGTAAACAAATAACTAAAAATTAAATACATATGAAAAGAATTTATGTTTTATTATTCGTAATGCTCTTGTTAGCTTGCAAGAATGATGACCAAGCACAACCTCTCCCTGTTGTACCTCCTGCTCCTAACCCTCCTACCACCACTACTCCCACTACTGAGGAGCCCATTCCTCCTGTAAAGATTACAGTACCCGAGGAGTTAAAAACTTACTATAAAGGGTTTGATTTCACTAAAACGGGGACAGCTTTGTATGATGATTTAGCAGTTCTTACTATTAGTAAGCATAAAAATCAATTAGGTTATGGTGAGCGCCATAAATATCTTTATAAAGCCGATGCAAGCCTTAAAAATCCCCAAAATGTTGTACTGGTTTATACAGGAGAAGAACGTTTCTGGAGAGAGTACAATAGTGGAAGTAACACTTATAAACCCCAAACATTCAATACAGAACACATCTATCCACAATCAAAGTATAAGGGAGATGCTAAAGGTGATTTACATCATCTAAAAGCTTGTGATAGTAAACTAAATGGTAGTAGAGGAAATATTCCTTTTACCGATGGTAAAGGGAAAGCTGGTCGTACAAAAGGCGCTTGGTATCCAGGAGACGAATGGAAAGGAGATGTTGCACGAATGATTATGTATATCAACTTACGATATCACGACAGAATAGACGATGTTATTGTATTAGGAGGACTTCAAGTTCTCCTAAAATGGAATGACGAAGATCCCGTTTCTGACCTTGAACGTCAGCGTAACAATGTGATTGAAAAGGCACAAGGCAACCGTAATCCATTTATTGATTTTCCTCAATTGGTGCGTCCAGCATACAAAGGTTATAAGCAGTAGTATTTATGGAGAATGAACCTCTGTACATACTCAAAAAGTATTGGGGGTACGATGGTTTTCGCAACTCTCAAGAAGCTGTTATCAACTCGGTATTATCCGGAAAAGATACCTTAGCCTTATTGCCTACGGGTGGAGGAAAGTCTATTACTTTTCAAGTGCCTGCTATGATGAAAGAAGGCATCTGTATAGTTGTTTCTCCCTTAGTAGCCCTAATGACAGACCAAGTAGAGGCGCTTAAAAATAGAGAAATACGTGCACTATCGTTATCGGGAGGTCTCCCCTACTCTGAGTTGGAACGCTTGCTAAACAATGCTCTCTATGGGCAATACAAATTCTTATACCTGTCCCCTGAACGTCTGCAACAGGAATTGGTGCGCTCTTATCTCAAAGCAATGTCTATTAACTTAATAGTGATAGACGAAGCACATTGTGTATCACATTGGGGTAAAGATTTTCGTCCTGCTTATTTACAGTGTAAATGGCTGAAAGAAGAATTTCCTAACGTCCCATTATTGGCACTCACAGCTTCGGCAACGCATCAAGTACAGCAAGATATCTTACATCATTTAGGTATAGAAAATGCTACTATTATCAGTACTTCTTTAGCACGCCCTAATATCGCTTACAAAGTGTATAAGGTTTCCGATAAATGGCACGAGTTACTACAACTGTTAAGAAAGACCGAAGGGAGTGCTATCGTATACTTGCGCAGCAGAAATGGTTGCATACAATTGGCTGAACTATTGCAGAATCACGGTATCTCAGCAGCCTATTTTCACGGAGGTCTTCCTGCCGAAGAAAAGAATCAAAAACTCAGTATGTGGTTGCTGAACGATGTGCGTGTAATGGCAGCTACCAATGCTTTCGGAATGGGGATAGACAAACCTGATGTGCGCTTCGTAATTCATTGGGATATACCTCAAACCTTAGAGGACTATTTTCAAGAGGCTGGACGTGCAGGTCGCGATGGTAATCCAGCCGAAGCTATCCTATTCTATGGTAAAATCGACGTTGAAAATGCTAATAAACTGCTAAAAGATTACTTGGTAGACATTCCTTTTCTCAAGCTACTTTATGCGAAACTTAATGCTTATTTTCAAATAGCAATAGGTGAAGGAGAAGAAGGGGTATTCAGTTTCTTCTTCCCCGACTTCTGGAAGCGTTATGAGCTATCACCCATAAAGTCCTATAATGGCTTGCAAGTGTTAGACCGAATGTCTATTATCTCACTCAGCCAGCAATTTTACAAGAAGGTTACTTTGCATATTACAGCACCTGCCCCTCAACTTATTACTTATTTACAAACACATCGTTATCTAAAAAACCTTGTTATCTATCTCATAAGGTCTTATCCTCTTATCTACAGTCAACCTATAACTTTGGAGATGGAAAAAATCACTGAACTCACAGAGCTCGACTATCGTGATATCATCAAAAATTTAGAACGTTTGCACAATGATGGAATGGCTATCTTAAAAAATGAAGCTTCTGATATTCAAATTATCTTTAATGTGCCTCGTGATGATGATCGCACTATCAATAGTATTTCTAAAAACTTAAAAGAGTACAATCATACCAAGCTAAGCTTGCAAGAAGCAGTATTCCGCTATCTTCAAAATGAGGATACTTGTCGCAACATTCAGCTCTTAGAATACTTCGGTGAAAAATCCGAAGAGCCTTGTGGAGTATGTTCAAATTGTATTGCCAAACTACCTCCTTCTAAAGTTGATAAAAAAGAGGTTAAAGAAGCAGTTTGGAGTTTATTGAAGTCTAAACCGATAACTCCCAATGAGCTCCTTATCGCATTGCCATTCCCTGCAAAAGATATCAATAAGGTTTTGGAAGAACTTTTGTATATGCAAAAAATAGCTTATAACAACTGTAATGAATTAGTTGTTAATTCCTAATTTATGCGTACCTTTGCACTTTGTAATCATAATCCCTATTTGTGAAAGAGTTATTACAATTATTTGCAGAAAATAGTACTTATAAAAGTTTATTAACTGAAATTAAAGCACATCATAATACCGTTGCCAATGGTTTGGCAGGGGCTTCTCTGTCCTTACTCATAGCTAATGTTTATACTAATACCAAACGTCCGCTATTGGTACTCTTGCCCGACAAAGAAGAAAGTGCGTATTTGTTAAACGACTTAGAGACCTTAGTAGGTGAACAAGTACTCTTCTTTCCTGATAGCTATCGCCGTCCGTATCAAATTGAAGATACCAATAATGCCAACGTGTTACTACGTGCTGAAGTGCTCAATCAGCTGAGCAATAGTGGGCAACCGCTGATAGTAGTCTCCTACCCCGAAGCGCTCTTCGAGAAAGTCATCACTCGTAAGCAATTGGAGCAAAATACCTTAAAGATTAGCAAAGGAGACCAACTAACCATTGAACTCTTGAACGAAGTGCTTTTCTCCTATAATTTCAATCGTACTGATTTTGTAACCGAACCTGGCGAGTTTTCAGTACGTGGGGGGATTGTTGATGTTTTTTCTTTCTCAAATAACGAACCTTACCGCATTGAATTCTTTGGCAATGAAGTAGAGAGTATTCGCACCTTCGATGTCGAAACACAGCTCTCAACAACACAGCTTTCTAAGATTACCATTATCCCTAACGTCGAAAACAAAGAAGGTAATGAGGTACGTCAATCATTTTTAGAGTATATCAGCGAACAAACCCTTTTAATATCTAAGGAAACATCTACTTTTGGAGCAAAAATCGACAAACTCTTCACTAAAGCTACTGACATTTACGAAAAGCTTCCTAATGAAGTAAAACACAGTACACCCGATGTACTATATTGCCAATCAGAAGATTTATTAAGCCAAATGGGAAGATTTCAGCAAATAAATATAAATCTTCCCTCATCTTTCTCCAAAGGTGAAAAAGAGATTGTTTTCCGCACTACACCACAGCCCTCATTCAACAAGCAATTCGAGCTTCTTATCAGTTATTTAAACGATAAACACACTGAGGGATACCAAAACTATATCCTCTGTGGCAGTGAGCAACAAGCCAAACGCTTCCACGACATCTTTGAGGAGATGGAACAAAAAGTGCATTACAAAACGCTACTGATTTCTCTACACGCAGGTTTTATAGATAATGAGCACAAGCTGAATGTCTTTACTGACCATCAAATATTTGAGCGTTACTACAAATTCCAGCTGAAGAACGGATATGCTAAAAAGCAAGCAATTACGCTCAAAGAGTTAATGCAATTAGAAGTAGGCGACTATGTAACCCATATCGACCACGGTATTGGCAAGTTTGCTGGATTACAGAAGATAGAGGTTGAAGGCAAGCAACAAGAGGCAATCAAACTGATTTACGGCGACCGCGATGTCCTATTCGTAAGCATTCACGCCCTACATAAAATCACTAAATACAACGGTAAGGACGGCAAGCCACCCAAGATATACAAATTAGGTTCTGGAGCCTGGAAGGCGCTCAAGCAGAAGACAAAAACAAGAGTGAAGGAAATAGCCTTCAACTTGATTCAGTTGTATGCTAAACGTAAAGAATCTAAAGGGTATGCATACTCTCACGACAGCTATATGCAGAACGAACTGGAAGCCTCTTTCCTATATGAAGATACACCCGACCAAAGCAAAGCTACTGCCGAAGTAAAAGCTGATATGGAGAGTCCAAAACCTATGGACAGATTGGTGTGTGGCGATGTTGGGTTTGGAAAAACCGAAGTAGCTATTCGTGCTGCTTTCAAAGCGGTAGACAACGGCAAGCAGGTAGCCATACTCGTGCCTACTACAGTGCTGGCTTTCCAACACTTTCAAACTTTTAGCCAGCGTATGAAAGACTTTCCTGTACGTATCGATTATCTCAACCGATTCCGTACAGCTAAAGAAAAGAAAATTATCTTAGAAGAACTGGCAAAAGGTCAGTTAGATATCATCATCGGAACTCATCAAATAGTAGGCGAAAAAGTAGCTTATAAAGATTTAGGTCTACTGATAGTAGACGAAGAGCAAAAGTTTGGCGTAGGCGTGAAGGATAAGCTCAAAACCCTCAAAGAAAACCTCGATGTGCTCACCCTCACTGCTACACCTATTCCCCGAACCTTGCAGTTCAGCTTAATGGCAGCCCGCGACCTATCGGTTATCAATACACCACCCCCTAACCGCTACCCTATCGATTCTCAGGTAGTACCTTTCAGCGAAGAGGTAATACGCGATGGCATTCGTTATGAAATTCAGCGAGGCGGACAAGTGTTCTTTATGCACAACCGTGTAGAGAATATTCAGGAAGTAGCAGGTATGATTCAACGCCTATTACCCGATGCACGTATAGCCATTGGTCACGGACAAATGGACGGAAAAAAATTAGAAGAAACAATGTTAGCCTTTATGGATGGTGCTTACGATGTATTAGTAGCTACTACTATCATTGAAAATGGTTTAGATGTACCCAATGCTAATACGATCTTTATCAATAATGCACATAATTTTGGCTTATCTGATTTACATCAAATGCGTGGACGTGTAGGTAGAAGTAATAAAAAAGCATTTTGTTACTTCATCACCCCTCCGTTGGTAGCGATGAGTGATGATGCCCGCAAGCGTATTGAAGCTATAGCTCAGTTTTCTGATTTGGGAAGTGGGTTAAATATTGCTATGAAGGATTTAGAAATTCGTGGAGCTGGAGACCTCTTAGGCGGGGAACAAAGTGGATTTATCAATGAGTTAGGCTTTGAAACTTATCAGAAAATATTGCAAGAAGCTATAGTAGAGCTCAAAGAAAATGAGTTCTCAGAACTATATCACACTGCCGAAGAAGATAAAACTTATCTCACCGATACTCAAATAGACACCGATTTTGAATTGCTCTTTCCCGATACCTATGTCAATAGAGTGGCAGAACGACTCAATCTTTATAACGAACTGAGTAATTTACCCAATGAGGAAGCTTTACAGCAGTACCAACGCAATCTTACCGACCGTTTTGGCAAACTTCCTCCCCAAGCTATCGACTTGCTCAACAGCGTGCGAGTGAAATGGATAGCTACTCGTATGGGAATTGAAAAGCTCGTGATGAAAAACGGTAAGATGACAGGCTATTTTATCTCCGACCAAAACAGTCCATTTTACCAAAGTGAGCGTT
This sequence comes from Capnocytophaga sp. oral taxon 412 str. F0487, assembly GCF_000271925.1. NCBI lineage: Bacteria > Pseudomonadati > Bacteroidota > Flavobacteriia > Flavobacteriales > Flavobacteriaceae > Capnocytophaga > Capnocytophaga sp. oral taxon 412. The sequence goes on from NZ_AJZR01000047.1 coordinate 29,025, forward strand.
TTCAAAAGGTGCTACTCTTTGTACAACGTTACCCTAACAAGTGTCGTATGCAAGAGAAAGAAACTCGTAACGGGTTGCGTTTGCTCCTTATTTTTGAAGGAATCAATACTGTGTATCAAGCCTTAAAAGTAATGCAGTTATTAGATGCATAGAAAGATTAGTATCGTCTAATTATTTAATCATAGGCTACTTATGGTAGCCTCTATAACAGTCACTAAATGAAAAAGAAAACGAATAATGTAGCTCCCACTGATGTACTTGAAGTTCAAGGCGCACGGGTGCATAACCTCAAAAATATAGACCTTTCCATACCTCGCGAAAAGCTTGTAGTCTTCACAGGACTTTCAGGTAGTGGTAAATCCTCTTTGGCATTCGATACTATTTATGCCGAAGGACAACGCCGTTATATCGAGACTTTCTCGGCTTATGCTCGCCAGTTTCTCGGGGGATTAGAGCGCCCTGATGTAGATAAAATCGACGGACTCTCGCCTGTGATTGCTATCGAACAGAAAACTACCTCCAAATCACCGCGCTCTACAGTGGGTACTATCACCGAAATCTACGACTTCTTGCGCCTGCTATTTGCCCGTGCTTCCGATGCTTATAGCTATGCTACAGGCGAAAAGATGGTGAGTTATACCGATAGCCAAATTCAGGAGCTTATTACCAAAGAATACAAAGGCAAACGCATTAACCTATTAGCCCCCGTGATTCAATCGAGAAAAGGACATTACCGCGAGCTCTTTGAGCAGATTGCCAAACAAGGATTTGTAAAGGTGCGTACCGATGGCGAAATCCGTGATATCGAAAAAGGTATGAAGCTCGACCGATACAAAACACACGATATTGAAATCGTGATCGACCGTATGCAAATTGATGATACTGACGACACCCAAAAACGCCTGCAAGAAAGTATCAAAATTGCAATGAACTACGGCGACGATGTGCTAATGGTTTTAGAACACAACCAAAAAAAAGCTCACTATTTCAGCAGACATTTGATGTGTCCTTCTTCGGGCATTTCATATCCTCTTCCTGAACCTAATACCTTCTCTTTCAATTCTCCTAAAGGAATGTGTCCGCACTGCAATGGGTTGGGTGAAGTGCAAGAAATCAACCTCTCCAAAATTATCCCTGATCCTTCTATCTCTATCAAGAACGGCGGGATTACAGCAGTAGGAGAGCAAAAGAACACTTGGATATTCAAACAATTAGAGCTCATTGTACAAAAGTTCGGTCATAAACTCTCCGACCCTATTGAAACGCTTCCTAAAGAAGCGATGGATATTATTCTCTATGGTGGTAAAGATAAATACGCTATCAAATCGGATGTATTAGGCATTACGCGCAATTTTGAAATTGATTTTGAAGGTATCATCAACTTCATCAAAAGCCAGCACGAAAATGCCGATATGGTAGCTATCAAGCGCTGGGCTGAAGAGTTTATGGATACCATTCCTTGTGAGGAATGTCACGGCACTCGCTTGCGCAAAGAGGCGCTTTACTTTAAAATAGCTGATAAAAATATAGCTGAACTATCTGCCTTAGATATTACAGATTTATTGGCGTGGTTCAAATCTCTACCTGAGCATCTCTCTACCAAACAGCGCAAAATATCTGAAGAAATCATCAAAGAAATCACCACCCGACTTCAATTCCTCATAGATGTAGGGCTTACTTATTTAGCTCTTAACAGAAGTTCTAAATCGTTGTCAGGAGGAGAAGCTCAGCGTATCAGACTGGCAACGCAGATAGGATCTCAACTCACAGGGGTACTCTATATACTCGATGAACCTAGCATTGGTTTGCATCAGCGAGATAACAAAAGGCTTATCAACTCGCTGAAATCGCTCAGAGATATTGGCAACTCAGTAATCGTGGTAGAACACGATGAAGAGATGATACAAGAAGCCGATTATGTAGTGGATATAGGACCTAAAGCGGGCGTAAATGGAGGGGATATCATCTTTCAAGGAACGCCTAAAGAGTTACTAAAAGCAAATACCATCACCGCCGACTATATGAGTGGGAGAAAGAAGATTGAAATACCTACCCAAAGGCGCAAAGGCAATGGCAAAGAAATTATCTTAAAAGGCTGTACGGGCAACAACTTGAAGAACATAACCGTAAAATTCCCTTTAGGGGTAATGATAGGGGTAACAGGTGTATCGGGAAGTGGCAAATCAACACTTATTAAGGAAACACTGTATCCTATCTTAAACGCTCACTTCTTCAATGGCGTAAAAAAACCGATGCCTTATAAAAGCATTGAGGGCTTAGAACATATTGATAAAGTAATCGACATCGACCAGTCTCCTATTGGACGTACTCCACGTTCAAATCCTGCTACCTACACAGGTGTTTTCAGTGAGATACGCAACCTCTTCACCCAAGTACCCGAAGCGCAAATACGTGGCTACAAACCAGGTAGATTTAGTTTCAACGTGAAAGGCGGTAGATGTGAAACTTGTGAAGGCTCAGGCTTAAAAGTGATTGAGATGAACTTCCTACCCGATGTCTATGTACCTTGTGAGACCTGTAAAGGCAAACGTTTTAACCGCGAGACTCTTGAAGTGCGATACAAAGGAAAATCTATTGCCGATGTGCTGGATATGACCATAAGTGAGGCAGTAAAATTCTTTGAACCTATCCCTAAAATATACCGCAAACTAAAAACTATTGAAGAGGTAGGTTTAGGCTACATCACTTTAGGACAACAATCTACTACCCTTTCAGGAGGAGAAGCCCAACGAGTGAAGTTAGCTACTGAGCTATCGAAAATTGATACAGGAAATACTTTTTATATATTAGATGAACCTACTACAGGACTACATTTTGACGACGTGAAGGTACTCCTCGAAGTACTTGATCGTTTAGTTGATAAAGGCAATACTGTTTTAGTAATAGAGCACAACCTCGATGTTATCAGAAAAGTAGATTATATCATAGATATAGGGCACGATGGAGGAAAGGCAGGAGGTGAAGTGATAGCTTTTGGTACTCCTGAAGAAGTGGCTAAAAATAAGAAGAGTTTCACTGCCGAGTATCTAAGATAATTAAACCTTAAAATCAGTATGTAAAATTAGGGCTAAGCCTTTTGAAGGATTAAACTCTTTTCACAAGTAATCATCATAATATAATTCTTATTAAGACAACATCTTTTCTATACTAATAATTTAGCTTCCTTACCTTCTTTTAATCTTATCTCTAAAAATATAGAACTTATATTTTAAAATAATGGGTAAAAATTTTGTGTAAGTGAATAAAAGTTGTACCTTTGCGGAGTATATTTATATGTAAACACTATGAAACAGAAAATACAACTTTTATTAATCTCGCTGTTCCTATTTGTAGGAGCTGTTCAAGGACAGATCAAAAACATTACTGGGGAAGTTCTCGATGAGAACAATCAACCTATGTCATCGGTTGCGGTAGTTGTTAAAAACACACGTTCAACGAAAGCTTCTAAAGGTGTTTCAACTAATACTGATGGTAAGTTTGAGCTCAAAGCTAAAGTAGGTGATGTACTTGAGTTTAGTTTTTTAGGCTATGAAACCGAAAAAAGAAAAGTAGAGGGTAAAAATAAGAATATCAATTTTAAGGTCGTCTTAAAGCCTCAAATAATAGAAACTATTGATTATATTCTAATAGGTAAGCCAAAATATTCTACTGCTTTAGAAATTTATCGAGATGAAGAAACTTTATCCTATCAACAACAAAAAGTTTTAGATAAAGAGCTCACTCAAGTCAAACAAGCGAATTTTGTAAATAGCCTTGACGGAAGAATAGCAGGTTTGCATATCCAGCGCAGTGCTACGGGTATTGGTGGAGCTACAAAAGCTACTATGCGTGGAGTTCGCTCGCTCTTTGGTGATAATAATGTATTGTACGTGATAGATGGAACGCCTATCGCTAACCAAGCCGAAAGGGGGCTCGGGGGGAATGGTAGAGATACCAGCGAAGGTATTTCCGACCTTAATCCTGAGGATATTGCAGAGGTAGTTGTATTACAAGGAGCGCAAGCAACAGCACTCTATGGAGCTTCAGCTGCCAATGGTGTGGTACTCATTCGCACTAAAAAAGCTGAAAGTAACCAACTTAAAATTAACCTTTCTTCTTCAATAGAGTTTGTAAATAAACTCACAAAGCCTGAGTTTCAAGAAACATATGGCAATGAGTTAGGGCAATACACTTCACTGTCCACTCGTGCTTTGCCTAAGGGTACTTCTTTTAATATAAATGATTTTTATAAAACCGGACATGTGTACCAGAATGCAGTAAACATTTCAGGAGGTATAGATTTTAAGGGAGGTAAGAATAAAACTTACGCTTCATTAGCTTCTTTACAATCAGGTGGTATAGTGCCTAACAGCGTATATAACCGCTATAATGCTTATTTGCTCAATAGCACTTCTTTGCTAAATGATGCTTTACGGATAGACCTTTCGGGGAACTATATCCGTCAGTATGAACGCAATCAAGTAGCCTCTGGTATCGTTTTCAATCCTATAGTGGGCTTGTACTTATATTCAAGAGGAGAACAATTTGGTCAAGAACGTTATTTTGAACGTTATGATGCTATCGCAGGTTATGCTAAGCAATATTGGATTGCAGGTTCAGGTACGCCCGATACACCGGCTAACTTAGGTGAAAATATCCAAAATCCTTATTGGATAGCGTATAGAAATTTACGTCCTACTACTAAAGACCGATATATGTTTTCAGGCAAAGTAAGCTATAAAATTATAGGAGATTTAGACGTAGTAGCACGCTTCCGTATAGATAATACTACCTCTACAATGGACGATAAGCGTTATGCTTCTACGCTTCCCGCTTATGCAGGCATTAATGGTTATTGTGCTCATTGGAAAGAGACTTTCAAACAACAATATGCTGATGTGCTCTTACATTACAATAAAAATCTATCGAATGACTTCAGTTTAGATGCTCATTTAGGAGCTTCGTATGAAGGATACAATACTCAAGTAGAAGGTTACAAAGGTAATCTGCATAACGTAAATAATTTTACTCAAAGCAATATCACAACTCCTACAGCTATAACCCACCCATTGTGGGAAAAACGGAATAACACAGCCTTCTTTGCAATGGCTGAAATAGGTTGGCAATCTAAGATTTATCTCACTCTCACAGGTCGTACTGATAAACCGTCCGATTATCCTTCTACAAATAAAAATATGGTCTTCAGTCCATCAGTAGGTGTTTCAGCTTTGTTACATCAATTTATAGGTATAGATAAAGATATATTAAGTTATGCAAAATTGCGTGGAGGCTATAGTCAAGTAGCAGCTCCTATGAGTTATGCGAGCTTAGGGGTAGCTGAAACGTCTCGCGCTTGGTTAGGTGATGCGTATAGTTTGCCTAACTACCCTGCTGATTTACAGTTAGAACGTACCACTTCCTATGAAGTAGGCTTAGATACCCAATGGTTTAACAATCTTTCTTTTAACGCTACTTTCTATCATACTCGTACTAATAATCAATTAGTACCTATTGTATGGCAACAAGCAGGTGACGTGCAAAATCAAGGAGCAGAAGTTGCTTTAAGGTATACTTATCCTAATACTTCTAAAGGGGTAAATTGGGAAACTCAGCTTGTTGCTTCTACTAATAAGAACAAGATTGTGAGTTTACCTCACGAGATAGCCAACGGTATGTATACCTTACGTGAAGGTGGTGAAATAGGCGATATATACGATGCGAATGGCAACAAATTAGGCTCTACCAATCCTGATTGGCTACTAGGCTGGCAAGGAAAGATGAGTTATAAGAATTTCGATTTGAATTTCTTGTTCAAAGCTCGTCTCGGAGGTATTGCCTTCTCAGATACTGAACGTTATTTCGATCGCTATGGGGTGTCTAAAGCCTCTGCCGATAACCGAGCTAACTATGCTACTTTCATAGCTAATAGAACAGCTTCTGATTATCAATATTCGGCTACCAATATTCGTCTACAAGAAGTTGCCCTTACTTATCATTTTAGAGAAGGATTCATTGTAAAAGGCTTAAAAGACCTCAGTGTGTCATTAGTAGGAAACAACCTGCTAATGCTCTATAACAAAGCACCTTTTGACCCTGAAATAGTGCCTTCTGTAGGTACTTATGGCAGTGGATACGACAAATTTATGTTGCCTTCCATAAGAAGCTATGGACTTAATGTGAAAATGCAATTCTAAAATTCTACAAAGATGAAAAAGATATTTTTAATACTTGGCTTACTAAGTGTAATAGCTTGTCAAGACGAAACTACCGACAAAACGCCTCAAGCTCCCAATGTATATCAGGGAGTATTTCTCGATGGCAATAACGTCGTTGAAGTGTACGTACAAGAATACCAAGATAACAAGATTCAAAACTTAAAGGTGAAACTGATAAGAGCTGCTGGTAAGATAGTATCAGCTCAGCTTATCACAGGTGATGCTGAAATCTTAAACGACTATAATGCACAATATGGTACGGACTACAAACTCTTACCTACTGATAAATATAGTATTGATGAAAATGCTATCTTCAATACTTATGAAACAGAAACTCCTATTGATATTACCATTAGTGAACTAACGTTTCCTAACAACGAAGTGTATGCACTACCCATACAAATAAAAGGTAGAAATAACATTGAAGCTATTGCAGGACAAGACCGTTTGCTATTAGTAGTACATAAAGAAACAAGAACAAAGGTTTTGAGTATGGCAACTACAAAAGCTACTACGGGAGAAGCTCTATCTAATAACGAGCTCTCTCAATGGACTTTTGAAGCTACAATTAATTGCTCAAATCTCATAGGAAGCAACCCAATAGTAGGAGTAACATCTAATACTCATCAAGTTGAAATAGGCTTTACAAACAATCAATTAGACGTAAAAGCTTCGGGTATTTCAATATTAATACCTGCTGAGGTATTTAAGGCACAAACTAATAAATGGTATCCTATTGCAGTAACCTGTGATGGCAATACCCTGCGTGTATATGTAGAAGGAAAAGAGGTAAGTTCTAAAACAGCAAATACTAATAGTAGAATTTATGTAAAAGATTTATGGTTTGCAGGAGCTAATGAGCTTCTCAGAGAGGTGCGTTTGTGGAAACGAGCCCTAACCCAAAAAGAAATACAATTACAGTTGTGGAGTACTCTTAAACCTACAAATGATTTACTGCTTTATTATCCTCTCAATGGTAAGAAATATAATAAAACTTCTAATACCATTACAGATGATGAGACAAAACTATGGGATTGGTCTACCACAGGCACCTCAATGGAACTTCCCTCAGGAGCAACTTTTAATAACGGTACAGGTTATGGTATTGTTTTTCCTCCTAGATAGACGGATATAAAGAAGATTTTACTATTTTTAAGTATTTGATAATTATTAGATTGATAAAAAATGTGCAAAAAAGTTTCTAAAATATTTGTACAGAATAAAAAGTTGTTATACATTTGCAACCGCAAAAGCAAAGGAGCTTTCAAAATTGGAGAGGTGCCGGAGTGGTAACGGAGCAGATTGCTAATCTGTCGGCGGGTAACCGTCGCCTGGGTTCGAGTCCCAGTCTCTCCGCATCTAATACAAATTGTTAGATATAATTTCGGGGCGTAGCGTAGTCCGGTCATCGCGCCTGGTTTGGGACCAGGAGGTCGCAGGTTCGAATCCTGCCGCCCCGACAAAATAAGATATTTCATAAATGTTTCCTTTTGTGTGGCATTTTTGAAATATTTTTTTTGGAATAGAGGTCACGTAGCTCAGCTGGATAGAGCATCTGCCTTCTAAGCAGACGGTCACAGGTTCGAATCCTGTCGTGATCACGAGAATTTGTTTCATTTTGTATTAAAATTTATGTTCAGAATAACGCAGGATTTACCTCCTGCGTTATTTTGTTTATATACTTACTTAACGTCAGCTCTAAACAACAAATTACTATTTTTCAATCTCCTTTGCGTTGCTACAATTTTCATCTAAGAAATCTTCCTTCATCTCTTCTTTGCTTTTATTTCGTTTTATTACTCTAAAATCACCACTAATTCTTCACTCTTAAATATTCATTTTTAGTCACTTACATAGCTTTTGTATACCAATCTTCCAAGATTCGTCCAAGGTTCCTATAAGCTTTGTATAAGCTAACCATAAGATTCCCTCAACCAAAAAGCATCTTTCTTTGTTATTTATAATTTCGTTTTCTTATCTTTGGCAAAAGTTCTAATCTACCTTGTAATTCCTTGCCGTGCTACGGCTTCCTGTAGTGCAAGAGCTATACTCTCACTTATCTCGAACTTTTGTTAACTATATTGCAGATTATTTTTTGAAATAAAATTGCTCATTTACAAAGAATGTTTTACCTTTGTACAAAAATTAACCACAGAAATGTTAGTAAAGATCTACGGAAGTGCTGTATTTGGTGTAGAAGCTAGCACAATTACTATTGAAGTTAATATCGATAAAGGTATTGGCTATCATTTGGTTGGATTACCCGATATAGCTATTAAAGAAAGTAATTATCGCATAGCAGCTGCTCTGCAAAACAATGGATATAAAATTCCAGGTAAAAAGATAACTATCAATATGGCTCCTGCCGATATGCGTAAAGAAGGTTCTGCCTATGATTTAAGTTTTGCAATTGGTATTTTAGCAGCTAATGGGCAAATACAAAGTGAAGAAATAGAAAAATATATCATTATGGGCGAACTGTCCTTAGATGGTGGTTTGCAACCCATTAAAGGAGCCCTACCCATTGCTATTCAAGCACGCAAAGAAGGATTCAAAGGATTTATTCTCCCTAAGCAAAATGCTAAAGAAGCTGCTATAGTAGATAATTTGGACGTTTATGGTGTAGAGAATATAAAAGAAGTCATAGATTTTTTTAATGGAGAAAAAGAATTACAACCTATCGAAATAGATACACGCAAAGAATTTTACAGAGATTTGGAATCTCCCGAATTTGACTTTGCTGATGTAAAAGGACAAGAAACTGTAAAACGTTGTATGGAAATAGCTGCTGCTGGTGGGCATAATGTTATTTTAATAGGCCCTCCTGGTTCAGGAAAAACAATGCTCGCTAAGCGTTTACCCAGCATTCTTCCTCCGATGACACTTCACGAAGCTCTTGAAACTACTAAAATACACAGTGTAGTAGGACGCATTAAGGACACAGGCTTAATGAGCCATCGTCCTTTCCGTAGTCCTCATCACACTATTTCCGACGTAGCTCTTGTAGGAGGAGGTACTTACCCTCAACCAGGTGAAATATCTCTCGCACATAATGGAGTACTTTTTCTTGATGAGTTACCAGAGTTCAAAAGAGCTGTTCTCGAGGTAATGCGACAACCTTTAGAAGATAGAGAAGTTACTATTTCTAGAGCAAAGTTTTCAGTTACTTACCCCGCTTCATTTATGTTGGTAGCAAGTATGAACCCAAGTCCGAGTGGGTATTTTAACGACCCTGATGCTCCTGTTACTTCTACACCTGCTGAAATGCAACGCTATTTAAGTAAAATTTCAGGACCTCTATTAGATAGAATAGATATTCATATAGAAGTAAATCCTGTACCCTTTGAAAAACTTTCAGATGATAGAAAAGGAGAAAGTAGTCGTGATATCCGCAAACGGGTGATAGATGCTCGAAATATCCAAACAGAGCGTTTTAAAGAATATGATCATATTCATTATAATGCTCAAATGAATACTAAACAAATACAGAAATTCTGTAAAGTAAATACAGATTCTTTAACTCTACTAAAAGATGCTATGACGCGTCTCAACCTTTCTGCACGTGCCTACGACCGTATTTTAAAAGTAGCGCGTACAATAGCCGATTTAGAAAAGTCCGAAGAAGTACAACCTCATCATATAGGTGAAGCTATTCAATATCGCAGTTTAGACCGTGAAGGTTGGTTTGGAGGATAAAAGTAGTATTATAAAAAAACAAAAAAGCAGGTTATTGTAACCTGCTTTTTTATTACTTCAATCCTCGTGCTTTGAGTAGTGGCTCAATAGCAGGAGCTTTCCCTCTGAAGGCTAAATACATCTTTTCGTAATCCATTGTATTTCCTTTGGAGAGTATCAAATCTCTGAAACGTTGTCCATTAGCACGAGTGAGTCCGCCATTTTCTTCAAACCATTGATATGCATCGTGGCAAAGCATTTCTGTCCATTGGTAAGAGTAATAGCCTGCTCCATAGCCTCCGCCAAAAATATGAGCAAAGTAAGACGAACGATATCTCGGAGGTACTTCTTTCACCCATAAGCCTGTTCTTTCAAGGGCTTTTTTCTCAAAATCACTTACATTATTGATAATAGTATCCGAAGGAATAGTATGCCATTGCAAGTCTAAATTGGCAGCAGCCAAAACTTCAGTAAAGGCATACCCCTCATTGAAGGTACTCGCTTTTTTTATCTTATCAATAAGAGCTTGTGGAATAGGTTGTTTGGTCTCGTAATGTACTGCATAGTTTTTAAGTACCTCAGGATACAAAGCCCAATGCTCATTGAATTGCGAAGGAAACTCCACAAAATCACGCGCTACTGCTGTTCCTGATAAACTTGCATACTGTTGATTGGCAAAGAAACCGTGCAATGCGTGACCAAACTCGTGGAAGAGCGTAGTAAGTTCATCGTAAGTAAGCAAAGCTGGTTTGCCTTCGGCAGGTTTTACATAGTTACACACATTGTAAATAACAGGTTTAGTGCCTAATAACTTCGATTGGTTTACAAAGTTGCTCATCCACGCACCACCGCGTTTGCTTTCACGAGCAAAGAAATCACCATAGAAAAGTCCTAATGGCGTACCATCTTCTTCAAAAAGTTCATATACCAATACATCAGGGTGATATACGGGTATATCTTTGCATTCTTTAAAGGTAATGCCATAAAGTTTAGTAGCTGCATAGAATACACCATTTTCAAGAGCATTTTTCAATTCGAAATAAGGTTTGATTTCATTCTCATCAAGATCGTATTTAGCTTTGCGTACTTGTTCGGCATAGAAGTTCCAATCGTAAGGCTCTAAAGTAAAATTACCTCCCGTTTTGGCAATTTGTGCTTGTATTTCTTTAGCTTCTGTTTTCGCTTTACCTACTGAAGCAGGTACTAAATCTTTAAAAAACTGAGCAATAGCAGCAGGTGTTTTAGCCATAGTGCGTTGCAAGCTCCATTCGGCATAGTTTTTAAAGCCCAAGAGTTCAGCTTTCTTAGCGCGGAGTATGGCAATATGTTTTAGAATATCGTTGGTATTATGGGCTCCCCCATCGGTGCGATTCCAGCTTGCTTCAAATAGTTGTTTACGCGCATTACGGTCAGCTAATTCACTAAGGAGCGGTTGCTGAGTAGTATTCACAATCGCTACTTTCTGACCATTGATAGTTTGAGCAGCTGCTAATGAACCTTCTAAAAGTGTTTGGTTAAAATCAGTTTCCAAAGAAGCTAACTCGCTGTTATACTTTTTAAGAGTCTCTTTATCTTTAGCCGATAGGTTAGCACCTGCTACTACAAAATCTTCGTAGTAATTTTCTAACAATTTAAGCGATTCAGCATCTAATTGCAAGCTCTCACGTTTATCGTATAAGGCTTTGATACGCGCAAAGAGTTTTTCATTTAGGTGAATGCCATCGGCGTGCTCAGCAAACTTAGGTGATAGTTCTTTTTGCAATACTTTTAAGGTATCATTAGTATTTGCCTCAGTTAAAGCATTGAATACCGCTGAAGCACGCTCTAATTCCACCCCACTTTTTTCTAAAGCGATAATTGTATTCTCAAAAGTAGGCGCTTCGTTGCTATTAGCAATAGCGGCAATACGTTCGTTTTGCAAAGCCATTCCTTTGAGCAGGGCGGGGCGGTAATGCTCGTCTTTAATTTTTGAGAAGTCGGGAGCACCATAAGGTAAAGTGCTTTCTACCAATAGCGGATTGTTATCTGTATTCTCTGTCATTTTTGAAGTCTTTGAGTCGTTGCAGCCTACAAAAGCAGTGAGCAATATAGCTGCTAAAAATAAAGGTAATTTCATAGTTTTTAGGTGATTATAAAAAGGGTGTTCGAGGAAGAAGTTCCTCAAACACCCCTTTTGAGGTTATATAGTAACTAAAATACTGTTATTTAGCAGTCAAACGTATGTCGATACGTCTGTTTTTAGCTTTGCACTCAGGAGTATCGTTAGCAGGACAAAGAGGGTGTTCTGCACCATAACCTTGAGCGCTCAATTGTGCTTTGTTAGCACCCAATGCTACCAATTTGTTTAGCACTGAATTAGCACGTCTTTCTGAAAGTTTTTTGTTACCTTCAACACTACCCGTATTATCAGTATAACCTCCTAAACGAATAGCAGCTTTAGGATAAGCTTTCAAAATAGCTACAATGTTCTTTAATTGTTGTTCTGAACCTTCAGTAAGTTCATCGCTACCCGTTTTGAAGTAAGTTCTATCCAAAGTAATCCAGTTATCTTTGAACTGTTCTGGAGTAGTAAGGTTTTTATCTTCTATCAATTTCACGAGGTGTGCTTCAGATGAGTTCTTTCCTACTTCTAACATTGTATTGTCAAAAAGGCTCAATTGGAATAAATCACCTACATTGTACTCGAAGTCACCATCGGCGTTAAGCTTACCTTCTTCAATAACTACTACTTCTTCCACAGGCATCACTCCCTCACCTTCACCTTGACGAATTTGAGCTTCTATAGGAGTACCTGAAGCATCGGCAGTATGTCCACCCAAGATAGGAGCAATTACCAAACCTACCAAGCAAGTGAGTTTGATAAGGATATTCATTGAAGGGCCTGAAGTATCTTTGAATGGGTCACCTACAGTATCACCAGTAACGGCAGCTTTATGAGCGTCAGAACCTTTGTAAGTCATTTGTCCGTTGATTTCAACACCTGCTTCAAATGATTTCTTAGCATTGTCCCAAGCACCACCAGCGTTGTTTTGGAAGATAGCCCATACAACCCCTGATACAGCTACACCAGCCATATAAGCGCCAAGAGCTTCAGCACCCATCACAAAACCGATAATAATAGGAGTGATGATAGTAATAGCACCAGGTAACATCATTTCGCGCAAAGCAGCTTTGGTAGAAATATCTACACATCTACCATACTCTGGAGTACCTTTACCTTCCATAATACCAGGAATTTCACGGAATTGGCGACGTACTTCGTTCACCATATCCATAGCAGCTTTCCCTACTGATTGCATTGCCAAGGCTGAGAAAATTACTGGAATCATACCTCCGATAAACAAGGCAGCTAATACGTTTGCTTTGAAAATATTGATACCAGAAATGCCTGTAAAGGTAACATAAGCAGCGAACAAGGCTAAGGCGGTAAGTGCAGCTGATGCAATAGCAAATCCTTTACCTACCGCAGCAGTAGTATTACCTACTGAGTCTAAAATATCAGTACGTTGGCGTACTTCTTTTGGCAATTCACTCATTTCGGCTACACCACCAGCGTTATCGGCAATAGGACCAAAAGCATCAATAGCCAATTGCATAGCTGTGGTTGCCATCATTGCTGATGCGGCAATCGCTACACCATAGAAACCAGCTAAAGAGTAAGAACCCCAAATAGCTACAGCAAAAAGCAATACAGAACCAAAGGTAGATTTCATACCAGTTGCCAAACCTGCAATAATGTTAGTAGCAGCTCCAGTAGATGAATTGCGAACGATATTCAATACTGGTTTTTTACCCAAAGCGGTAAAGTGTTCAGTAATAGCTGAAATGAGTAAGCCTACTGCCAAACCTACGATAGTTGCGTAGAATACATTGATACTTGCGATTTCTTTTACTCCTTCACCAAAGAAACTCATTTGGATAGTTTCGGGTAACATATATTTGATAAGAAAATAGCAAGCTACTAAAGTAAGTGCTAAAGCTACATAGTTACCTGTATTTAGTGAACTTTGTACTTGTTTTTCTTTAGCATCGTTGTTTTTGATACCTACACAGAAAGTACCAATAATTGAAGCAATGATACCTACACCAGCAATTACTAACGGCAATAAGATAGGTCCTAAACCACCAAAGGCATCGGTGAAAGCACCACCATTGGCAGTTGCTATATCTTTAATCACATAGTTACCCAATACCATTGAAGCGAGTACAGTTGCCACATACGAACCGAACAAGTCAGCACCCATACCAGCTACGTCACCTACGTTATCACCTACGTTGTCGGCAATAGTAGCAGGGTTACGAGGGTCATCTTCTGGGATACCAGCTTCTACTTTTCCTACGAGGTCAGCCCCTACGTCGGCAGCTTTGGTGTAAATACCACCACCCACACGAGCAAAGAGTGCGATAGACTCAGCACCGAGTGAGAAACCTGCTAAGGCTTCGAGTACAAGAGTCATTTCGTCATAAAACGAATTGCCTCCTACTACAAAAGTGTTTACAAAGAGGATGAAGAATAAACTCAAGCCTAATACTGCCAAACCTGCCACTCCTAATCCCATCACAGTACCACCTCCAAACGACACTTTCAAAGCTTTTGGCAAGCTGGTACGAGCCGCTTCGGTAGTGCGTACGTTAGCATTGGTAGCAATACGCATTCCTATATTTCCCGCTAAGGCAGAGAAGAAAGCTCCACACACAAAAGCCACAACAATGAGCCAGTGAGAAGTTTCTACCATACGAGAAACGATAAATAAAGCAATAGAAGCAATAATCACAAAGAGTGCCAAAATACGGTACTCAGCATTGAGGAATGCCATTGCCCCTTCTTTGATACTTTTGGAAATACTTTGCATTCGATCGTTGCCTGTGGTTTGTTTGTTCACCCACGAAGCTTTTGCAATCATAAAGATAAGTCCAAGAATAGCAAGGACTAACGGTAAATATAACATCATTTTATCCATACAAATATTATAATTAGTTAAATTTAGGGCGTAAAAGTACGAAAGATAATTGTAACGAAAAAATAAAAAAGGATTTTTTTAGTACCCGCCCATTCCACTATCAAATACCACTCTTAATAATCTAGTTGTCTTTTGCCTCATAGCATCATATAAAACATACTTTGCAGAATATCTTTAAGAAAGTTAATCATCATACTCTTTCGTAACTACTTGAATGGCACGATTTTTGAACCCGTTCCTACCAAGTGGCAACATCATTATTACATTATAAATTCAGAGTTTAGAGTAGAGACTTTTGTTTTTCATAGTGTATGCGTTTCCTATGTGTTTTGTTTTTTGTAAATTCAGGCATAAAAAAAGAGTGATTTACAAATATAAACCACTCTTTTTCTTTTGTTTAATCTTAGTAGCGAAGACGGGATTTGAACCCGTGACCTTTGGGTTATGAATCCAACGCTCTAACCACCTGAGCTACCTCGCCATCTATTTTGTTATGCCTTATTTTGACTTTGCGGGTGCAAATGTACTACATTTTTTTATACTACCAAATTTTTATAACTATTTTTTACTTTTTATGAACATCATTACCTTAAAAAGCATTGATTCTACTAATCAGTACTTAAAAAATTTAATACATATTCAGGATTCTCTTCCTAATTTTTTAGTAGTCTGGACTCCTCAGCAAACTGCAGGTATAGGACAATATGGAACAAAATGGACAAGTGAACCCTATCAGAATCTTACTTTTAGTATTTTATTCCTTCCTGAGCATTTAGATTTAAAAGATGCTTTTTTGCTCAATATGCTTGTACCTATTGCAATAATGAAAGTATTAGAGGAATTAAATATTCTTAATATAAATATTAAATGGCCTAATGATATCCTTTCTCAACGTTACAAAATAGGCGGAATATTAATAGAAAATACTATTCAAAAGACTAAAATTGAGAAATGTATAATCGGTATTGGGCTCAATCTTAACCAAACAAGTTTCGATGGCTTACCTAAAGCCTCTTCTTTAAAAAAATTAACTGGCAAATATTTTCAAGTAGAACAAGTGATGAAACTAATCTTTTCTGAATTAAAATCAAACCTTTCTACACTTCCTCAACAGTCTTTCGAAAGCGTTTATACTATTTACCAGAAATATCTATTCCAACTAAATAGAGTATCCGTTTTTCGTTCTTGCCAAGAAAAGAACTTTTCAGGCATTATAAGAGGTGTGGAACCTTCTGGAAAATTAATTGTAGAAACGGAACAAGGGGGTATAAAGACTTTTTCTCTTAAAGAAATAACTTTATTATACTAAATTCTTTCTACACCTAAATACACCTAACAAATGAAATATATGAGAGTGACAATAGCTTCACTTGATTTAACATTAATTTCATCATAGCTTAGCAGGGTTTCCTTTTTGTTATTCTCTTCTCTCCTATTTTTTGCTTTTCTTAAAATAATTTGTACCTTTGCCCCCGTAAATGAAAAACCAATCAGTTGCAAATTTACTAAAACAAGATAAGCGAAAATAGCTCAGTTGGTAGAGCGCAACCTTCCCAAGGTTGAGGTCGCGGGTTCGAGACCCGTTTTTCGCTCTTTTTAATTATTAATTGTTAAATGAATATCACGCCACAAGCCCTCCCTTGTATCCCTTTAAGCAGTACTATATTCTTTTCTAATAGTACAATAGCTATATTTTTCTTTTGAAAAATGTAGCTATTTTTTTAATAAAACACAGCAATATCTATATAAAAATGCCAAAAAGAAACGACCTACATTGTGTTCTGTTGATTGGATCAGGACCTATCATCATTGGACAAGCCTGCGAGTTTGACTACTCAGGCTCACAATCATTGCGCTCTTTGCGCGAAGACGGTATCAAAACCATACTTATTAACTCTAACCCTGCTACGATTATGACAGACCCCTCTATGGCGGATGTGGTCTATCTGAAACCTCTCACCACTAAATCATTAGTGGAAATTCTAAAAGCACACCCCGAAATAGATGCTGTACTCCCTACTATGGGCGGACAAACAGCACTCAACCTCTGTATTGAGGCTGACGAAAAAGGCATCTGGAAAGACTTTGGGGTAGAAATCATCGGGGTAGATATTGATGCCATACAAATCACTGAAGACCGCGAAAAGTTCCGCGTGTTGCTCGATGAAATTGGTATCCCTATGGCGCCGTCTGAAACGGCTACTTCTTTCCTTAAAGGAAAAGAAATCGCGCAACGCTTTGGTTTTCCACTCGTAATACGTCCGTCTTTTACTTTGGGCGGCACCGGAGCTTCTATCGTCTATAAAAAAGAAGATTTTGATATGCTCCTTAATCGCGGTTTGGAAGCCTCGCCTATCCACGAGGTGCTTATCGATAAGGCTCTTTTAGGCTGGAAGGAGTATGAACTTGAGCTTTTGCGCGACAAGAACGACAATGTAGCCATTATCTGTACTATTGAAAATATGGACCCTATGGGGATCCACACAGGGGATTCTATTACGGTAGCCCCTGCGATGACTCTATCTGACCGCACTTTCCAACGTATGCGCGATATGGCTATTAAGATGATGCGCAGTATAGGTGATTTTGCTGGAGGGTGCAATGTGCAGTTTGCCGTGTCGCCTGATGAAAAAGAAGATATCATCGCTATTGAAATCAACCCACGAGTATCGCGCTCTTCGGCTTTGGCTTCTAAGGCTACAGGTTATCCTATTGCTAAGATTGCTACCAAACTGGCTATCGGTTACCATTTAGATGAGTTGCAAAACCAAATCACCAAATCTACTTCTGCTTTCTTTGAGCCTACGTTAGATTATGTGATTGTGAAAATACCGCGTTGGAACTTTGACAAGTTCGAAGGCTCTGACCGCACTATTGGCTTGCAAATGAAGTCGGTAGGTGAGGTAATGGGTATAGGGCGTTCTTTCCAAGAGGCATTGCAGAAAGCAACCCAATCGCTCGAAATCAAACGCAATGGTTTAGGAGCTGACGGCAAAGGCTATAAGAACTACGAACAGATTATTGAGAAACTCACCTACCCCAGCTGGGACAGGGTATTCGTGATATACGATGCGGTACAGATGGGTATTCCGCTGAGCCGTATACACGAAATCACCAAGATAGATATGTGGTTCCTCAAGCAATACGAAGAACTATGTGCACTCGAAAAAGAAATATCACGCTACAAAATAGACACTCTACCTAAAGAACTTCTTTTTGAAGCCAAACAAAAAGGCTTTGCCGACCGACAAATTGCTTATATGGTGGGCTGTTGGGAGAGTGAAATACACAAGAAACGCGAAGAACTCAACATACGTCGCATGTTTAAATTGGTAGATACTTGTGCTGCTGAGTTTAAGGCACAAACCCCTTACTATTATTCTACTTTTGAGGCACCTATCCGCACCGCTGACGGCAAGGAATACGTAGCCAACGATAGTGTAGTAACCGACCGCAAAAAGGTGGTAGTACTCGGTTCAGGCCCTAACCGTATAGGGCAGGGGATTGAGTTCGATTACTGCTGTGTGCACGGGGTATTGGCTGCTGAAGAGTGCGGTTATGAAACCATAATGATTAACTGCAACCCTGAGACTGTTTCTACCGACTTTGATACAGCTAACAAGCTCTATTTTGAACCCGTGTTCTGGGAGTACATCTATGATATTATTCAGCACGAAAAGCCCGAAGGGGTCATTGTACAGCTCGGCGGACAAACAGCTTTGAAGTTGGCAGAGAAATTAGATAAATATGGTATCAAAATTATAGGTACTAGCTTCCAGTCGTTGGATTTGGCAGAAGATAGAGGTAGTTTTTCAACTCTACTGAAAGAGAATAATATTCCTTATCCGCGTTTTGGAGTAGCCGAAACGGCCGATGAGGCGCTCAAACTCTCTGATGAATTGGATTTCCCACTATTGGTACGTCCTTCGTATGTTTTGGGTGGACAAGGAATGAAGATTGTGATTAACAAAGAAGAATTGGAAGCCCACGTGGTAGACCTCTTGCGCAAGATACCTAACAACAAACTCCTACTTGACCATTATCTTGATGGCGCCATAGAAGCAGAAGCCGATGCGATATGCGATGGTGAAAATGTGTATATCATTGGTATTATGGAGCATATAGAGCCTTGTGGTATCCACTCAGGCGATAGTAATGCTACCTTGCCACCGTTCAATTTGGGTGAGTTTGTACTCCAACAAATAAAAGACCACACTCATAAAATAGCCTTGGCACTCAATACGGTAGGGCTTATCAATGTGCAGTTTGCTGTAAAAGACGATGTAGTGTATATCATTGAGGCAAACCCACGCGCCTCTCGTACGGTGCCATTTATCTCTAAAGCCTACCAAGAGCCGTATGTGAACTACGCTACCAAGGTAATGCTGGGCGAAAAGAAACTCACTGATTTCCATTTTAACCCGCACTTAGAGGGCTTTGCTATTAAGCAACCTGTGTTCTCGTTCAATAAATTCCCAAATGTAGATAAGAAGCTAGGACCTGAAATGAAATCTACCGGCGAAAGCATTTTGTTTATCGATAGCCTTAAAGATGATGCTTTCTATGAGATTTATACAAGGAGGAAGATGTATTTGAGTAAATAGTTGAGAGACTTGACAACCAATTGTTTTTGCATCATACACTTTGCCAAAGTGTGAGACTTTGGCAAAGTTTTTTAACTTATCCTAATATTTGTTCTATCTTAATTGAGAAAGAGTAATGAAGAATGGTAAATTAAGCAAAATGTTTTGAGCAAATGAAATATATTATGTATTTTTTTGTAGCTAAAATCAAAAAAACATATTCTTTTTTTACTA
The DNA here is from genome assembly GCF_000271925.1 of Capnocytophaga sp. oral taxon 412 str. F0487. Taxonomy (NCBI): domain Bacteria; kingdom Pseudomonadati; phylum Bacteroidota; class Flavobacteriia; order Flavobacteriales; family Flavobacteriaceae; genus Capnocytophaga; species Capnocytophaga sp. oral taxon 412. Next base: position 48,693 of record NZ_AJZR01000047.1, read on the forward strand.
ATATAACATCCAATACACTATGACTTACAAAGAGTTTACACAACGTTATCAATACAATCCTTTAACTGATTTACTTAGTGAAAAAGGCAATACTACAATTTATAAAGCCTATGATACTTTTAGTAATCTGTGGGTTGTTATTAAAAGAGATAAGGTTTCTTCCCAATTTAGTACTAACCTTAAGGATGAAGTTATTCTTGTAAAATCATTGTCTTCACATCCTAACATAGCAAACTATACTGATTGTTATACATTTTCATCATTAGAAGAAACTTATAATTTTGCCTTACAAAAATATTATAAGTTAGGTAGTCTTGAAGACTTCATAAAAAAACAAGATTTCAGACCATATCAAAAAGAGATTATATTAAGATATTTACTTGATGGTATAGAATTCTTACACAAGCAAGATATTATTCATGGAAGGCTTACACCATCACATATTTTACTAGAAGAACATGAAGATGATTACATACCAAAGATTTCTCATTTTGCTAATAGTCAAACAATCAACAATATTAATACAGATATTTATATAAACATTCTACAAGAAGAGTATTTGTTTTATTATAGTTCTCCTGAACAACTTACTAATGGAGAGATAACTTTTTCAACAGATTTATGGAGTTTTGGTGTGATTGCTTGTTGGTTATTATTGGGTAAAATACCTTTTGATAGTGGCCCTTATGAACCCAATAGTTCAGCAGGTAAATTAGAGTTTTTTAGACAAATAGGCACTGGAGAATTGCCTACTTTTTTAGAAGATGAACTTTCTTATTTATGGAGTTCTGTAATAAAAAAATGTCTTGTAAAAGACCCTAAAGAACGTGTAAAAAATGTAAAAGAGATTAGAGAAATTATTGAAAATATAAAGAATGAGGAAATAAAGCCGATAAAAGACAATAAAGAAAAATGGGGATTTGTTAATGGTAGAAATATACTTGTAATACCTTGTATATATGAAGAATATAGAGATGTTTGGGGAGCAGAATTAATAGAAGTAAAGTTAGGTGAAAAATATGGTTTCATAAATAGGATAGGAGTAGAAAAAACTCCTATAAAATATGATATGACAAAAATATTAAATAATTATTTTCCTGATGGCAGGATAGAATTTAAGTTAATTGGAGTAGAGATTGAAGAAAAATGGGGAATCATAAATAACAAAGGAAAAGAAGTTACTTCTATAAAATATGATAGCATAGGGGAATTTTTAGATGGATTAATCGCTGTAAAACTAAATAATAAATGGGGATTTATAAATGAGAAAGGAGAAGAAGTTATTCCTATAAGATATGATTTGATAGGAAATTATGATGATGACTTATCTCCCTATGACTCTAATATGGGTTTTTATGAAGGGATAGCAAAAGTGTATATCAATGGAAAATGTGGAATCATAAATAAAAAAGGACAACTAGTTGTTCCTATAGAGTATCAAATAATTAATACTCTTATGGAGAAAAATATAGGATTAAAACGTAATAATAAATATGGTTTTGTAGATAGAGAAGGAAATGAGATTACCCCTTTAAAATACGATAGAATTTCTGATTTTAAAGGAAATAGAGCAAAAGTATTTTTGTCTAATAAATGGGGAGTTATAAATGACGTAGGAGAAGAAATTACGCCTATTAAATATGATGAAATCTCTGATTTTGAGAAAGGTTTTGCCAGAGTGTCTCTTAACAATAAAAAAGGATTAATAAATCAAAAAGGGGAGGAAATTATTTCTATAAAATATGATTTCATCTACAAATTAGATGATGAATACATACAAGTAACCCTTGATAACAAATGGGGAATTATAAATATAAGAGGCGAAGAAGTAATCCCTTTAAAATATGATAATGTTTGGGAATTTCGTAATGATTTTGCAGCTGTAAAATTGAATACTAAATGGGGTTTTGTAAATAAAAAAGGAAATGAGATTTGCCCAATAAAATATGATGAAGTTGACTTATTTTATAAAAACTTAGCAAAAGTAAAGATAGGTTGTAAATGGGGTGTCATAAATCAAAAGGGAGAAGAGATAATTCCTTTTAAATACGATAATATTTTTATCTATTCAAAAGACATTATAGAAATTAAACTTAATGATAAGTGGGGTATTATAAATAGTAACCAAAATGAAGTCATAATTCCGAAATACGATGAAATTATCCCTATTATAGAGTTAGATATTATGATAGTACAACTTAATGGTAAATATGGACTCATAGACATCATAGGGGAAGAAATAATTCCACTAAAATATGATATAATAACCTATTTTTCAGAAGAGGGTTTTGCTTCTGTAAGCTCTAACAATAAATGGGGATTCATAGACAAAGAAGGAATAGAATTTATTCCAACACGATATGATGAAGTTCATGAATTTTCAGAAGAAAAAGCTTTAGTTCGCATTAAAAGTGAATGGTTTTATATAGATAAGAAAGGGCAATGGTTAGAAAAGAGTACATCTTCTTTACAGAGTTATTGATCAAAAAAACTAAAATAAATATGAAATAGACATCAACAAAAACAAACAACATTTAAAAGACTTTTTAGAGTCAGAACGATTAGAGTTTTCAACAGAGTTTAAAGCTAAGTGTCGCTATAATAATAGTTGCAGTTTAAATAATGTTATGGTTACAATAGATGAAGATTTTAATATAACTATTGATGAGGAGATTTATCCTATTGATAGCTATATTTATACACTTGAAAATAATACATTAGAAATTACTAAGAATGAAGATATTGTTGAAGTGTTTATAGATCATAGCTATCATAAACATAAGTTAGTCAGATCTCTTAGAAGATAAAAGAAAGTTCATATAACAAAGAATCACCTACCATAAAGCTAATGCCCCGTTTATTCTTATTCCTCGTTCCTTGTATAGTATTAGCTCAATATCCTAAAGCAATGGATTTTAGCAAACTCTATCAAGGGAAATTAGATAGTATTGTGGTCATACATCGTACGGGTTGGACAAAAGAAACTTCGTGGTCTGGTGCTCCTGAAGAAGAACATATCACTGAAGAACGAAAACTTCTCCCTCTATCAAAAGGAAAACAATTGCTTAAAATATTGCAAGATAAAATAGTTTATAAAGAAGAATATCCTTTGCTAAATGATGTAGTGAGTAGTTTCCTATTCTATGCAAACGGAAATGAAGTACTTACTATACATTTTTCAACAGAGACCAAGCAACTAACAATGTATAGGGGTGATGAACTTATTTTTGCAGGAATGAGCAAAGGGAAACTTACCAAAAAGCTCATTTATTATCTGTATCCTAACCTTTCTGCTAAAGAACTGTATATGAATTTCTTTATCCTATGGGAGGAGATTTAGAAAAATAGCAATATATCTTTACTAGGAGTCAATGCAAGCAAAGAAAGTCAAATCAAGTGTGAACTTGCTCTTTTGGTTTTAGTTGCATTTTTGGAGAGAAAAATTTTTAACCCCAAGAAGAATTAGATAAATAGAAAAGAAGAAAAAATAAACACAACTTGGTAAATAAAAAATTAATAGTTACTTTTGCGCCCTCAAAACTAAAAAAATAATCACTAATGGAAAAGATTTTTATCACTATGTTGTTAGGTATTAGCACACTAACTACTTTTGCACAAAATGCTTCTACTGAGCGTTACACTACCCACAATAAGGGTAAGTTTTTCTTCTATTGGGGCGGTAATCGTGCCTATTATACCAATTCCGATATTACTTTCTCGGGTAACAATTACAACTTTACTATCAAAGATGTAGAGGCTGTAGATAAACCGAAAGGTTGGCATATAGATTATATTAATCCTTTGCGGATGACCATTCCTCAAACTAACTTCCATATTGGTTACCATATTTCCGACCATTATACTATTTCTGCAGGCGTAGACCATATGAAATACGTAATGAAAAATGGACAAACTGTAAAAATGAACGGTTACATCAATGGTTCTAACACTTCTCATGATGGTACTTATAACAATACTGACAAGTTACTTAGCGAAGATTTTCTCACCTTTGAGCATACTGACGGTCTGAACTATGTAGTAGTTGAAGGAGCTCGTATAGACAATATTTCCCGTTTATTTGGTATTCGCAACACCGATATATTACAGGTAAATCTTACTGAAGGTATCGGTTTTGGAGCACTATATCCAAAAACGAATACTAAGTTACTTAATAAAGAGCGTTATGACGAGTTTCACATTGCAGGGATAGGCGTAAATGCTAAAGCAGGTTTACACCTCACTTTTTTTAAATACTTCCTTATAGTTGGTGAACTCAAAGGAGGTTATATTAATATGTATGATGTTCGAACTACTTATGATATTGCCGATAAAGCTAAACATGATTTCTTCTTCTTTGAAACTGTTTTAGGTATAGGAGGAACTTTTAGATTTTAGCTAATAAAAGAAATAAGAGCATAAAATAATATTGCCCCAAAAGTTTTGGGGCAATATTAATTATTTAATATCAGTTCGATATAACAAAATATTAATTATTCTTCCATTTCCTACGGCAGTACAAGTATGCTTTTATATCTGTCGTGTTACGACTGCTTTATTTTGTATTACATTGTCTTTTCCTTAAAGTGTAATCCATAAATAAATCATACACATACATCCATAACAATCATCAAAGACTGGTATAAGGTTTGTATAAGCTAAATATAAGATTTCTTTAAATAAAAAGAGGAGTTCCTTTTGTTATCTATAATTTGTTTTTTTAGAAAAGTTATATTTTTAAAACATATAAGTAACTCCAAAGTGAAACCCTATAGAAGAATAAGGGGCATCAAGAGCTCCTTTACCTTCCCAACTATAACTATCTTCAAGTAATGGTGCTACTTGAGTAGCCAATTGTTTAAGGCGTTCTGTTCTAGGGGATGGTGGTACATTTTGTAAGGCCAACATATATCCTTTAAACTCTTGAAGTGTAAGTGCTAGAGATGTTCCTCCTACTGTGCGAGTAGCCGAAAAATCCTTAAGTTTAGATTCCTTTCGAGGCACATTAATATTCAGATATTCACCTTCTATAAAAAAAGCTACTTTATCACTAACCTTAAAGCGGTAGCCTATCCCTCCTATAAAACCAAAGGGAATTTTACCGTGAAAATTGTTTTGAAAATTAGCTTTTATATCTACAGTTGACCCAGCCGGTGCTGTTGGATTAAACAAGCTCAAGGGTAAACCAAAAGCATTGAGCTCTGTTTGTATTTCTGTTCTGCCCCCTATTTTGGTAACACCTCCAGCACGCAGATATAAATTATCAGTAATATTAAATACTAACGAAAGAGAAGCTCCAAAAGCCCTCCCATGTCCTTTCATATTCAATATTTGGTTTTTATTAGTGTTCATATCTTCACCATGAAGATATCCTAAAGCTAATTCACCTCCCCAACGCTTATGAAAAAAATATCCTCCTCGTAATTGTGCTTGGTATCCTTCTCCATAACTCCCTTTTAGGTCGGTTATAGCTGTTGGGTCAGTAGCATCTCTACCCAATACCTTCTGGTGGGTTTTAAAACCATACCCTCCACTCACTGACAGATATGCCTGCGAGTACATAGCTGTTGCTCCAAAAATGAAAGCAATAGCGCTTAATAGCGTTCTTCTCATTCTTTATTTTATATAATTTCTTTTATTCTTTCAGTAGGTCTCCCTATCACAGCTTTGTCACCAACTATTACGATAGGTCGCTCAATGAGTTGAGGATATTGTATCATTGCCTCTATGACTTCATCATCAGTAAGCGTTTTTCCTTTGAACTGCTCTTTCCAAATATTTTCTTTAGTACGCACTAATTCAATAGGAGACATCTGTAACTTAGTGAGGAGATTTTTTAGTTCTTCTTTAGAAATACCTTTTTTAAGATAATCTACTATCTGATATTCTTTCCCCAAATCTTTTAAAAGCTCCAAACCACAACGTGATTTGGAGCATTTAGGATTGTGATATATAGTTATCATTATATGTGTCAATCATTTCGATAATTAACAAATAATTACTTCTACACCGCGTTTTTCAAGTTCTTCTACAAACTCAGGGTCAGCACCTGCATCAGTGATAAGCATATCTATTTTCTCTACATAACAGATAAAACCAAAGCCTCGTTTGTGAATCTTAGAGGAGTCGGCTAAAACAATAGTTTTGTCTACACGTTCCATCATCTTCCGATTTAGATGAGCTTCTCCTACATTGGTAGAACTCAATCCATAATCAAGGTCAATACCTTCAACTCCTAAGAATAAAGTAGTACAAGAGAAGTTACTAAGAGTTTCTTCAGCAAGTACGCCAATAGTGGAGGTAGAGTTTTTACGAACTTCTCCTCCTAAGTGAATGGTATTTACACTAGGATTTTTGCAGACCTCTAAAGCTACTCTAAGGGAAGGAGTAAGTACTGTAAGGTTGCGTATGCCATAAATTTTTTGAGCTAAAAGATTAGCTGTAGTTCCTGATGAAAGTATGATAAACTCATTTTCTTTAATAAAGTCCAACGCTTTAGTAATAATACGCGTTTTTTCTTCTACATTTTGAGTTTCTTTCTCAGTTATTGTTTGCTCAAACACATAGCGCATTTGTTTACTAGCTCCACCGTGAGTACGATGCAAATAGCCTTCCTGTTCCAAGAGATTAAGGTCTTTACGTATAGTAACGACCGAAACTTTAAGCTTATCACTCAATTCATTTACACTGACGTACTTTTTAGTTTCTAAGCTTTCTAAAATCTTTGATTGTCGTTCATTAAGTACTTTCATATTTTATTAATTTTATTAATATTCAACTGTTTAACGTACCTCTTGTCTATACTTATCTAACCATAGACAAAACATCTTATTAAGATTATTTTCGGCAAAATTAGGCATTATATTGAAAAAAACAAAAGAATTAGAAAATAAAAAACACTACTAACTATAAATTATGTAGCACTGAGTTTTAAAAATACTGTTTTTCTATCCTTTTAAATTTAGTTCAAAAGCTCTTCTAAACTCTTGTAAGATAGGATTTTCTTCTAATAATTTCTCATATTTATCTTCGGGAGTTACTACTATTCTTTTAGCTATTTCTTCATTTACACTTATCTCAATAGTAAGATCATAATTCTGCAAAGATTTGTGCAAATAATTTAAGAGTTTATGCTCCATCTGAACAATATCATTTTTAGCTGTATTACTTGATACTTCCAAATGAATAGTAGTTCCTTCTAATCTTAATATTGCAATTTTAAGAATAGAAGCTTGTATACGTTCACCTTTAACAAGTAATTCATCTATATAACGTTCCCAAAACTGATTAAAGGTCTCTTCTGAAAAACTCTCACGAGGTAGCGTATTAGGATCTATTACCGCCTCTTTGAAATTCCTTTGATGTTCTGTTTTTAGATGTACACTTTTAATTGAAAAATTAGAAACAGCCTCTGTACATTCCGTTTTACTAATAATAGGTATATTAGGATTAAGCGTAGCTGTGGTAGTATTTGTATAATTTATAGGAGGGGCAACGATTGGTGTTTGTGAATTGAGCTGTACTTCTGTTGTATGACTTTGCCCATTAAACACATAAGCAGGAATTATGAAGCGTCCATCATTTTTTTTTTATCCCCCTCATAGGTCAGAGAGGCGAGTTGCATTAGGGTAACCTCCACTAACAAACGCTGATTTTTACTGGTGCGATATTTTAGGTCGCAGTCATTGGCAATAGCTATAGCTTCCATTAAAAAAGGTACAGTAGCACGAACGCTCTGCTCAGCATATTTCTTCTGGGTCTCCTCCCCTACTTCCATTAAGGAAATGGTTGTAGGATTCTTGCATACCATTAAATCACGAAAATGACTTGCCAAGCCTGCAATAAAATGATTACCGTCAAAACCTTGTGCAATACTATCATTAAATGCTATCAATAGTTCAGGGAGTTTATTGTCTAAAATAAGATCAGTTACTTTAAAATAGACCTCATAGTCTAAAACATTCAGTATTTCGGAAGTAGCTTGTCGTGTTATTTTTTCTCCTGAAAAGCTTACTACACGGTCGAAGATAGAAAGAGCATCACGCATCGCACCATCGGCTTTTTGTGCTATGATTTGCAAAGCTTCATCTTCTGCTTCAATTCCTTGTTGTTCTGCAATATATTTTAGGTATTCTCGAATGTCATTGATAGTAATACGCTTGAAATCGAATATCTGGCAACGTGACAATATGGTAGGAATAATCTTATGTTTTTCAGTAGTTGCTAAGATAAAGATAGCGTGTTTAGGAGGTTCTTCTAATGTTTTGAGAAAAGCATTAAAAGCCGCAGTAGATAGCATATGCACCTCATCGATGATATACACTTTATATTTGCCTACTTGAGGCGGAATACGCACTTGTTCAATCAGTTTGCGAATATCATCTACACTGTTATTAGAGGCAGCATCTAACTCAAAGACGTTAAAAGCAAAATCGTTTTCATCTTCTACCCCAGAAGTTTGTTCATTTATCTTTTTCGCTAAAATACGGGCACAAGTAGTTTTTCCTACTCCACGAGGACCAGTGAAGAGAAGTGCCTGTGCCAAGTGATTATTTTCAATGGCATTGAGTAGGGTATTAGTAATAGCTTGCTGTCCCACTACATCACGAAATGATTGTGGACGATATTTGCGTGCTGATACTACAAAGTGGTTCATTTCTACTATTTGTTAGTTTTATAAGTCCCAAAAACAAAATTAGAATCTACTATTTTATTGCCATCTTGATTTACGAGTACCAAATCAGTGATGCTTATTTGATGGTCATAACGCAACAAAGCACCTGTTGTTTCATTATAAATGGGACGTGAGACAATTGTAACAGTTCCTCCTGTCGCTTCAATTTGCGAAGTAACATTAGGGGTAGCAGGAGGATAAGTATTACAAAAATAATTGGTATTTACCGCATCGCTGAAAGTACGGTAATAAAGTTTAAAATTAGTGGGTATAGTGCCTGAAACAGTCTTTTCTTTATTTTCTAAAATATTAGCAGGTAAATTAAGAATAAGTGCTTGCTTTTGACTATATTTGAATAAAAAAGTAGCCGTAGTATCATTGGTCGTACAAGATAGCACATCAGAATTTTCAAATGAAATGGTATCTACTTCCAAATTACCATCATTGCAAGCTATTGCAAATAGCCCTATCACAAAGGCAAAATAAAGTGTCTTTTTACTCATCAAGTATAAATGTTTTTGCAAATGTACAAAAAAAATATGAACCTACAACAAGAGGTAATACATTTTGCTATTTAGCAGCCCAATAGAGATATAACCTTTTCTTTGCATAATCTATCACAGCTTTTCTCTTATGGAGTACTTCAGCTCCTATAATACCGTGAACAGGGGGTGTTTGAAACTCTGCTAATGCTTCGTTTACGTGAGTTAAATCAAAAAGCACTAAAGGAAGTTTGTGCATACTCATTCCTCCTATCTCTAAGTGATTTTTTGCAGCAACTTGTGTTTCCATACCACTTGCTCCTGCTCCTGCTGCTTTTATTTCGGAGGCTTCGGCTTGCAGATTAAAATAAGTTATCCACTCTACTCCTACACAGGTGTTAGAAGCCCCCGTATCCAAAATAAAACGTCCTTCTACTCCATTGATTTTAGCTTGCAGAACAAAGTGTTTAGTAAGCGTAAATTCAAGAGGAACAGAGGTGTATCCCTTCTCGGTGAGTAACTTCTTTAATGTAATCCCCATTTATTCTTTACTTCGTTTACTATCTCTTTAATGTTTTGTTCTTTTGCCTTGGGATAAATCAATAATACATCGTCTCTATCTACCACTATGTAGTTCTTGAGTCCATCTATTACCACACATTTATCACCTTCGGTGCGGATAATATTGTTTTCGGCATCTTTGAGTAATACTCTTGCATTAATTACAGCATTTTGGGCACTATCCTTAGGGGTCTTGTCGTGTAGAGAGCCCCAAGAACCTAAGTCGTTCCAATCGAAATTAGCGGGCAGTACATAAATGTTAGTAGACGGCTCTAAAATAGCGTAATCTACCGATATATTTTCGGCTTTCGGATAGGCTTTGGCTATAAAATCGACTTCGTTTTCAGTATTATAAGTAGCTTTACCTTTCTCAAAGAGTTCATACATCGCCGGTTGATAGGTTTTATAAGCGGTAAGTACCGTTTGTGTACTCCATATAAAGATACCCGCATTCCACAAAAAATTACCTTGTTTTAAAAACTCTTTGGCGGTATCGTAATCAGGTTTTTCACGAAACTGATTTACTTTTTTGATACTAGTATTATCGTCTTTGTCATACTGAATGTAACCATAACCAGTGTTAGGGAAAGTAGGTACTATACCCAAAGTAAGAATATTGTCGGCTTTCTGTGCAGCATTAAAACAAGTAATCACATTGTGCATAAAAGCTTTTTCGTCTTCAATCCACGCATCGCTGGGGGCTACTATCATTACGCCATTGGGGTTGCGTTTGTTCACTTTCATTGCGGCATAGAGTATACACGGAGCTGTATTGCGCATACAGGGCTCTAATACCAAGTTTTTAGGCAATATATTAGGAATTTGTTCCTCTACAATCTCTTTGTAACGTTCGTTAGTAAGAATAAGAATGTTCTCTTGCGGAATAAACTTCTGCAAGCGAGAATAAGTGCGCTGTAAAAGCGTTTGCCCTGTACCGAGCATATCGTGAAATTGTTTAGGATATTCAGTTGTACTTACAGGCCAAAAGCGCGAACCTATGCCTCCTGCCATAATCACTGCATAATAATTGTTCACCATAATATTTGTAATATTTTAATTCAAGATTTTAAGCCTTTATGAGCTCTACTTCGGCGTGAGGTTGAAAGATATACTTCTTACCTGAGCCGAGTTCCACACAATCATAACATTTCACACGGCGTTGTCCTTTGCGAAATACGCGTCCGTCTTTGATACGAAACGTACTACCTGAAGGAATCTCATAAATAAAGCTCATATTTTCATTGATATCAAACTGTTTTAGGGCGATTGTCAATGCGGGGTCTACATCACTAGTAGACATAGGGTTGAGAAAGTGCCGTTGTAATACCCCTAATAATTGCTGAGGAAATATCTCAGGAATGATAAAAGGTTTCATCAGTTGTTGGAAAGTGTATTTCCATTCGTTACCGTGAGGTTTGATAAGCCGTCCAAAGCGTTCAAAAGCTACCAGATGAGCCACTTCGTGAATAAAAGTTATCAAGAAACGATACTTATTAGCAGTAGCATTCATTGTGATGAGATGTTGCCCGTTAGGAAGTTGCCGATAGTCGCCGTGCCTTGTTTTTCGTTCGTTTACAATTCTCAAATAGATGTTGTTTACTTTTATCAGTTCGAAACAAGGTGTTACTGCGTTATCAGGTAAATATTTAACAAGAATTTCTCTCATAGCCTGCAAATGTACAAATAATATTTTATACCCACAAATAAAATTTGCCAATTTACTAATTTTCTCTACCTTTGCCGTGTTTGTTTGAAGAAAAGAAAAGATGCAATTTAAGAGTTATTTAAAATTCCTTTTAAAATCTACCAATGAGCACGGGGTGCACTCACCTTTTGTCTACAACTTTGTAACTCGTTGCTTGTACAATAAACAATTAGTAAATCGTCAAGAAATCAAGGGTTTTCCTCCTACCCTATCCAAAAGACAATTGGTGTTATTATTGAAGATTATTCGTTATTTAGAGGTAAAAACTATTTTCACTGATGAAGATATGCTAAATAGTATAACTGCTATAAAAGAAACCTGTAACATTAGCTTTCAGTTGCAACCTTCTGTTACATACGACTTGCTTTTTATCAATTACCCCAAAGAAGATCTAAGTATTTATCTAAACTATATGCACAACGATAGTATTCTTATCATCAACAATATTTACCAAAAAGAAAAAGCCTCCCTATGGCAAGCTCTTACTGCTAATGAAAGGATTACGGTGTATATAGACGTCTACTCCCAAGGCTATATTTTCATAAGAAGAGAACAAGGAAAAGAAGGGTTTTATATAAGGTAAAAGGTAAAAGATAAAAGATAAAAGATAAAAGATAAAAGGTGAAAGATAAAAAGTAAAAGGGAACAAGTATAGTGGTACTTGTTCCCTTTTACCTTTTAGTTGAAATTACTTACCTAAAAGATAAGCAAAAATAAGAGGTGCTACAATGGTAGCATCGGATTCTACTATAAATTTAGGGGTGTCAATATCTAATTTACCCCAAGTAATCTTCTCATTAGGCACTGCTCCTGAATAAGAACCGTAGCTGGTGGTAGAATCGGAAATCTGACAGAAATACGACCAGAAAGGTACGCCTTCCCATTCCAAATCTTGATACATCATAGGTACCACGCAGATAGGGAAATCACCAGCAATACCGCCTCCTATTTGGAAGAAACCTACGCCCTTACCCGCTGAATTGGCACGATACCATTCGGTGAGATAAATCATATACTCGATACCTGTTTTCACAGTAGAGGCTTTCAAGTTTCCTTTGATTACATTGGCGGCGAAGATGTTACCGGTAGTTGAATCTTCCCACCCTGGACATACGATAGGCAAGTTCTTTTCGGCTGCTGCCAATATCCAAGAATTTTTAGGGTCGATTTCATAATATTGCTCCAATACTCCCGATTTCACTACTTGATATAGATATTCGTGAGGGAAATAGCGTTCACCTTTACTTTCGGCTGCGTGCCATACATCTTCTAAGTGTTTTTGCAAACGACGGAAAGCTTCTTCCTCAGGAATACAAGTGTCGGTTACACGGTTGTAATGACCGTCGAGGAGCTCTCTTTCTTGCTCAGGAGTGAGGTCGCGGTAATGAGGAACACGCTTGTAATGAGAGTGTGCTACAAGATTCATCACATCTTCTTCGAGGTTCGCCCCTGTACAAGAGATAATATCTATTTTTCCTGCGCGAATCATCTCGGCAAGCGAAATACCTAATTCTGCCGTACTCATTGCTCCAGCAAGTGCTACGAGCATTTTTCCGCCTTCAGTGATATGGGTTTCATATCCTTTGGCAGCATCAACTAAAGCTGCTGCATTAAAGTGTAAAAAGTTTTTCTCGATAAATTGAGAAATAGGTCCTTTACTCATTTCTTTACTTTAAAATCTAAATTGTTGGTGCAAAGATAATACATTTAAATTTACTGACAAATTATCACGCACAAAAATATTATAATGATGAAAACGAGCTTAATAGTATAGGGCAAAATTAGGCATAAGAAATAAGAAAAGAAAACGAAATTATAAATAACAAGGAAATGTTCTTTTGGAAGAAAAAATCTTATACTTAGCTTATAGGGAGCTTATAGGAAGCTTATACGAATCTTGGACGATTGGTATAGAAAGGGCATGTAAATAGTTGATAATAAGAGGTTAAGAGTGAAGAAAAAAGGTAATTTTGAGGGCAATAAAACGAAAGAAAAACAAAGGAGTAACGAGCTAAGATACACGGACAAGAAAGAGCCAAATAAAGAGATGTGAGGTACAGAAACTTTCTTGTTTGATTAATTATTAAAAAATTCCTTATCTTTGTGCTTTCAACTGATATTCTTATAAGAACGATGAAACGACTACTTTTTATCTTTACTTTATTATTTTGCTCTTATGTGGTGAAAGCTCAAGAGAACGCACAAGCTTACAATCAAGTTATCAAGACTTTGGGAATTCCTAAAAACAAGATTGATAAAGACTTGTATACCGAAAAGGTATTGCCTTACGACACTCATAAATTGGTAATGGTATTTCCTATAAGAAAAGGGAACGACGAAAACGAGGCAACATTTGACCTTTATGTAGTGGTGTATGACTTCTTACAACAACGAATAACACAGTCGTATAAGGGAATTGATGAGTATTATTCGGATGCTGTTGAATTACAAGAGCTTTCTATTGATACGGCTAAGTTTATACTTACCGAAGAAATACGTGCTTTTGGCATTCGGGCTTTCTATAAAAATGGTAGCAAAGTAAATCCTTATTCTGAAGAAACATTTAGTTTGTTTTTACCAGAAAATACCTCTCTTAAAAAAATACTGCATCAATATCAATTAAGTACATATAACGGGGAATGGAGCTATAACTGTGAAGGAAGTTGGTCAGATGAGAGTAATTCTATGTTTATAATGGATAGTAAAAAAACAAATGGCTATTTCAACATTAAGGATAAACAGACTTTTATTAAAAAGGCTACAGATAAAAATTGCGATGATAAAGTAGTGGAAAAAAGCACTAAAACCGTATTCTTGAAATATAATGGCAAGGAGTATAAAGAAGAATAGATATTGATTATTGAGGTATTAAAAATAAAAATATCTTTTTTATGTTGCTTTCTTAAATTATATTGTTACCTTTGCAACTTAATATATAAACACTAAAAAGTAAATAAAAAAATGAATAAATCTGTTTATATCATCGCTACCAATGCACACAGCGGTAAGTCGGTGGTGAGTTTGGGTGTGTTGCAAATGATTATGCGCAACACTGCCAAGGTAGGTTATTTTAGACCTATTGTAGAAAGTAAATCTAAAAAAGACACTTTCATCGAGACTGTCTTGGAGCACTTTCAGCTCGATATGAGTTACGATGAAGCCTATGCTTACACACGTCAGGAGGTTATCGCTCTTAAAAACGAAGGCAATATAGGGGAAGTATACGACACTATCATCAAAAAATACAAAGCCTTAGAAAGCAAATTCGACTTTGTTTTAGTGGATAGTTCAAGTACTATAGACGATAGCTATTTCGACCCAAACTTCAACGCTTCGGTAGCACAAAGCCTCAACATTCCTGCTTTGATAGTGCTTAAAGACAACTTTTCATCAGAAGATGAATTGGTGAACCAAGTACAGGCAGATCTTAACAACTTCTTGGAAAAAGATTTGCGCGTACTTAGCGTATTTGTAAATAAGGCTACCAATGCTACCGCTGATACGCTCAGCAAATTAGAACAACGCTTTAAAGATATAACCTTCACTTTGATTCCGCGCAAAGAAGAGCTTTCACGCCCTACTATCCGCGAGATAGCCAATGCACTCAACGTTGAATTTCTTTACAAAGGCGACAATATAGACGTTACCACCAAACATACCATTGTGGGAGCTATGCAACTTTCTAACTATTTAGCCAAACTAAACGAAGATACTTTGGCTGTACTCCCTACTGACCGTATTGACCTCATAGCAGGTTCTTTGGTGGCTAACTATTCCAATTTCTCTAATATCAAAGGGGTAGTACTATACGGCGACTTAACCCCCGACCCTTCAATGAGTAAGATTTTAGATGGTATCCAAAAGAACATTCCTATAATGATAGCTAAAACAGATACTTTTGAAACTGCTAATATCATTGGGAATACAAAATCAAGCATCTATCCTGAAAATACTGAAAAGGTAAAAATGCTTCTTCAACTATTTGATGAAAATGTAGATGCTGCGAAACTCAACAGCAGTATAGCCTCTTTCAAATCGGAAACTATTACCCCTCGTATGTTTCAATACAATATGGTACAAAAAGCACGTGCAGGACAAAAACGCATTGTGTTACCAGAAGGTACTGACGACCGTATTCTTACTGCGGCTTCCCAATTAGCAGAGGACGAACTCGTTTACCTCACTATCTTGGGAGAACCCGAAGCGATTAAAACACGAGCTAAGAACATTTTGGGGTTGAAATGGAACGAAGAACGTATCAGTATTATCAATCCTGCTGAAAGTGATAAATATGAGGCTTATGCTGAAAAACTATACGAATTGCGCAAGAGCAAAGGATTGGAGCTTTCGCAAGCCAAAGACTTAATGCTCGATTCGTCTTATTTCGGTACAATGATGGTATTCTTAGGCGATGCTGATGGTATGGTATCAGGGGCTGTAAATACTACTGCCCACACTATCCGCCCGTCTTTGCAATTTGTAAAGACCAAACCAGGGGTGAACACCGTTTCCTCTGTATTCTTTATGCTCTTGCACGACCGCGTACTAGTATATGGTGACTGCGCCGTAGTGCCTAACCCTACTGCTGAACAGTTGGCTGATATAGCTATTAGCTCTGCGGACTCAGCTATTGCCTTTGGCATCGAACCTAAGGTAGCACTCCTCTCCTACTCTTCTGGTAATTCTGGTAGTGGTGCTGATGTTGATAAAGTGCGTGAAGCAACAGCCCTTGTAAAAGAACGTCGCCCAGAGTTACTCGTAGAAGGACCTATACAATATGACGCTGCGGTAGACCCAAAAGTAGGAAAACAAAAGATGCCAAATTCACCTGTGGCAGGACAAGCCAATGTGCTTATTTTCCCTGACCTTAACACCGGTAACAACACCTATAAGGCGGTGCAACGTGAAACAGGAGGTTTAGCCATAGGACCTATGCTACAAGGATTAAAGAAACCCGTAAACGACCTCAGTCGTGGGGCTCTTATCCCTGATATTTACAACACTGTACTTATCACTGCGATACAATCAGAGTTTTAGTATCCTCCCTACCCCCTCTCCAAAGGAGGGGAAAACTAACGACTAATAACAAAAGACTAAAATGGAAATATTAATCATTAATTCAGGGAGTTCATCTCTCAAATATCAGCTTATCGACTCTAAAACAGGAGAATCGAAAGTAAAAGGAATTGTAGACCGCATCAATATTGACGGTAGCTACGTGAAATATGTGGCTGTAAAAAATGGCAAAGAGATAGAAGTGAAGAAAGAACAACCTATTCCTACTCACGAAGTGGGTATGAATTTGGTAGCTGAACTTCTTACAGACCCCGAAGTAGGCGTTATCCACAACCCTAGCGATATTAAAGGGGTAGGACACCGCGTAGTACACGGAGGTGAGAAGTTTGTACAACCTACTGTAATTACTGATGAGGTAGTAGCCGAAATCAAACGTCTTATTCCTCTATCGCCTTTGCACAACCCAGGACATTTAGAAGGGATACGCGTAGCACAAAAACTCTTTAATAAAGCTACTCACGTAGCCGTTTTTGACACTGCTTTCCACCAAACAATGCCTGCTAAAGCCTTCCGCTATGCAATTCCTAATGAATACTATGAAAAATACGGATTACGCGCTTATGGATTCCACGGCACTAGTCATAAGTATGTAGATGCACAGGCTCGTAAACACCTTAATAATCAACATATCAAGAACATTACCATTCACTTGGGTAATGGGGCGAGTATGGCTGCTGTAAACGAAAAAGGACAATGTGTAGACACTTCAATGGGACTTACACCACTCGATGGACTCATTATGGGAACGCGTACTGGGCAGATAGATGCCTCAGTAGTTTTCTTCTTGGGACAAGAATTAGGTATGAACTATGAAGAAGTGAAAACACTCTTTAACAAGAAGAGTGGTATGCTTGGGCTCACAGGACATTCTGATGCTCGTGATGTAGCAGCTCTATATCGTTCAGGTGATGCCAATGCAGCTCTTTGCTATGAGATGTACGGCTACCGCATTCAGAAGTTTATAGGCGCTTATACAGCAGCACTTAATGGTTTGGATAGCATTGTATTTACCGCAGGTTTGGGCGAAAACGATGCTCTTACCCGTTTATTCGCTTGTAAACACTTAGATTTCTTTGGTATCAAGCTCGATGAGAAGAAAAACGAAGAGCTCAATCATCCTACTAAACCCGTAGAGATTCAAGCTGCTGATAGCCGCGTGAAAATACTTATCATCCCTACTAATGAAGAATTGCAAATAGTAAATGAGATAGTAGATTTGGTAAAATAACAAATTATTAGACTATACACTTTGCCAAAGGAACGAGTCGCATAGGCAATTCGTATCTTTGGCAAAGCTTTTTAAAACAACTCTCAGTAATGAAAAACTTATATAACGAAGTCGATAAAAACGAAATACTAAATCGTTTAGAAAATTTAAAAGTAGATGCTGAGCGTCAATGGGGAAAAATGAACATTGTACAGATGTTAGCCCATTTGAACGCCTCTATAGAAACACCCTTAGGCAAGAACTTTCCGAAGAGAATGTTCATTGGTAGAATCATAGGAAAATTGATGAAGAAAAAGTTTCTAAACAACCAACCAATGGCAAAAAACGCTCCAACCGATAAAATGTATGTCGTTACCGATATTTCTATTGATGATTTTGACAGGGAAAAGCAAAAAACTAAAGAGCTCATCACCCTTTTCTACACCAACGGAAAAGAAAAATGTAGCACTCACCCACATTCTTTTTTTGGAAAACTTTCTCCTGACGAATGGGGTATTCTTCAATGGAAACACTTCGACCACCACTTGAGACAGTTTGGAGTATAAAATCAATGGTAGAGAAGCGTAAACTATGGTAAAATGTTTTTTATACGGATGAAGGATATATAAAAATAGAAAAATAGGAATCGGTTCTGGAATGGGTTCACAATACTTTTTTCTATCGAATGTATTTGTAATTTAAAAATAATAATTACTTTTGCATTCTGATAAGTAATGATACACTATCACTGAACTATAAAATAATTTAATTACTAAAAACCTTTGGTTGCTGAAAATGAACATCTTATTTTTAAGTTATTTTCACTCTGCACGTACTCATTCCTTGCAAATTAAGTTTAAGGCTAAGAGCCTTTCACCGCTTCGTATTTGAATCAGGTGTAATTAGGTAATATGGATAGATAGCCAAGATGTTATCTGAATATTTTTTTACTAAAAAATTACTCATTATTTAAATTACACTGTACAAATGAAAAATAAATATATCGACCTAATTGACCAAACCTATTACTTCCCACAAGACGAATTTACCTTAGATGGCGATGAACTTCGCTTTCACAATATCGATTTAATGGAGCTCGTACGCAAGTATGGAGCACCCCTCAAATTTATGTATCTTCCGAAAATATCCGAGAATATTCAGCGTGCCAAAAGATGGTTTGAAAAGGCTATCAAGAAGCACAAGTACAAAGGAGCATACAACTATTGTTATTGCACTAAAAGTTCGCATTTCAAACACGTAATGGTAGAGGCATTGAAGAACGACATTCATATGGAAACCTCTTCGGCTTTTGATATCAATATCATCAATAACCTTATCAATGACGGACTTATTAGTAAAGAGACTCACATTCTATGCAACGGTTTCAAGCGCGATGCTTATATCGATGGCATAGCTGACCTTATCAATCGTGGCTACCACAACTGTATTCCTATCATTGATAACTATGAGGAAATTAATTTATTTGAAGAAAAAATAAAAGGTTCATACAGTATAGGTATTCGTATTGCTTCTGAAGAAGACCCTCGTTCAGAGTTTTATACCAGTCGTTTGGGAATTGGTTATAAAAACATTGTCCCTTTCTACAACCGTGAGATTAAGGACAACCCTAAAGTACAACTCAAAATGTTGCACTTTTTTATCAATACGGGGATTAAAGACAATGCCTACTATTGGAATGAGCTCCTCAAGTGTTTGCGTGTGTATATCCAACTCAAAAAGGTTGCGCCTGAACTCGACAGCCTTAATATAGGCGGTGGTTTTCCTATCAAGAGCTCGTTGGCTTTTGAATTTGATTATGCTTATATGGTAGACGAGATTATCCGTCAGATAAAAATCACTTGTGACCAAGAAAAAGTGCCTGTACCAAATATCTTTACTGAATTTGGTAGTTTTACAGTAGGCGAAGCTGGGGGGGCTATTTATGAGATAATGTATCAAAAGCAGCAAAACGACCGTGAAAAATGGGATATGATAAACTCCTCTTTCATTACTACCTTACCTGACTCTTGGGCTATCAACAAGCGTTTCGTACTATTGCCTATTAACCGCTGGAACGATGAATACGAACGCGTACTGCTCGGTGGACTCACTTGTGATGGTGATGATTATTACAACAGCGAACAGAATATGAACGCTATCTATTTACCAAAATACAACAAAAATAAGCCATTGTATATAGGTTTCTTCAACACAGGGGCTTATCAGGATAGTATTGGAGGAGTAGGAGGCTTACAACACTGTTTGATTCCACAACCTAAAATTGTACTTATTGATAAAGATAAAAATGGTAACCTTACCTCTCGTCTCTTTATGGAACAACAAAAAGCTGACGAAATGCTAAAGATTTTAGGCTACTAAAATGCAGTATATACTTTGCAGTATATACTTTGTCAAAGTAGTAAGACTTTGACAAAGTATATCTAATAATACCTAAACATCTAACTTCTAATTCCTAATTCTTAAAATCTAATGTCTAACAAAATGAAATACATAATATTATTTTTCTTATCAATCACTACTTTATGGGCACAAGATACCACTTCTACTAAGAGGCATCACTATAAAATGTGGATTAAACCCTCTTTGAGTATCAATTATCTATCAATAGATATAGAAGATGAACCATTAAATCCTGCTTTGAAAAACAAGTCGTTATTGCCAAACTACCCACTTACGGTTGGCTTAGGATTTGGTATTCACAACACTTATATTAACCTTGATTATGCTCAGAGCGTTGCCCCTTTGCGCAATGAGAGTAAATATGGGAAAACAAGATATTTCGATTTTCAGTTACATTCATTTATAAGTCAAAAGATTTTACTTGATTTCTATTATCAAAGTTATAAGGGTTTTTACTATGAAGAAGGCAAGAATAATATTCAGATATTGGCAGATACTCGTATACAACAAATAGGTTCTGAAATGTTATATTTCTTCAACTTAAAAAACTTTTCAGTAAAGAATATTTTCAACCCCGATGGAGACCCATTGCAACCTACTTTTACTTGGTACGCAGGAGCTGGAATCTATTATCACAAAGTAGCAATTCCTGCTATTTCACTTGATGAGGATACTTTTAGACATATACAAGGAGGCTTCAGTGGAGGCGTTTCTGGAGGTATTGAAATATTGCCACGCCTTACCTTTACAGCTTTAGCGGGTATGGGTTTCTATTTTGGAGGTGAAGTTAATCCACTAAGCAAAATGAAGTTTAATCAGTACGTAAACTTTAGGCTTAATACTTCATTATCTTATACACAAAAAGACTGGTCACTTGCCTTTTCAATTCTTTACAACAACAAGAATTTGTACTTTAAAGATGTTGATTTACTGGGTATTAATACTGCGAATTTTAAACTTACATACATAAAACAAATCAAATTCTCTACTCGCCGCAGTAACAAAGTAACTCGTTATTTAGGAATGTAAAATTTAAGAGTAGAAGATTATCTTCTTCTTTTCACATTTTTTATAGTATCATCTATCACTCGGTCATAGATTTTACTCTTACCTAAATATTCATTTTGATAAGTAGTCAAGTTTTGTATTAGTGCTTCTTTCTCTTGTTTATTATTAGAAGATTTTAAAAACAATCTATATTCTGACATAACCTTATAATACGCCAATTCATAAGAAGGTATATAACCATTTTCACTATATATTGCTACTAAGTTTAATACTTTTTCAAATTGTAATGCGTCAAAAGCCTGCTTCAAAGTGGTTAGCTGATGTTGTTTTGCTTTTTGAGAGCGAATGTTTAAAAATATTTCTTCAGTATCAGGATATGATTTCAATGAATCACTCAATAATTTTATATTACTTAAATCTGCTCTTTTATCAATATGAGAGAGATAATAAGCTATTTGTTCTCTTATTCTGATCACTCTATTGAAGTCGAACTCAGCAATGTGTTCTTCATAATCTTTGGTAATTAAATCATACTCTGTTTGAATTAACAAATATAACGAATCTAAGTCCTTATAAACCTCTCTTGTCTTTTGTGCGTTTACTTCCCAAAAGTAAAATATACATAAATATAATAAAACTCGTTTCATAATCTTTATTGTTGTTTGATTAATGTCCTTGAATAATATCTGCATATTTATCCCAAGCTCTAGCTATCCTATATTTTTCTACAAATTCAATAGGTACATAAATAGCTTTCAATTTCTCATCATTATATGCCAAATAACCATCCAATATAGGAGGTTCTTCAGTCTCAAGTGTTATACTTTCTGGACAATTCTTCCCAAAAATACAATTACCTATCTGTAAACATTTACTAGGGAAAGTCACCGAATGCAAATGCTCACAATCATCAAGAGCAAAATTACTAATAAAGTTAAGATGTTCTGGAAAAATAATATAAATGAGCTTATTGCAACCATAAAATACATCTCTTCCTATAGAACTCACTTTATTAAGTATTGGGTCAGCAGACATATTGATAGACTCTACCTCAGTATCAAGCCATTTCTTCAGAATAGTATCATCTTTTGTAACTACAAAATCATACCTATGAGAAGTACTATCCTCAGAAGTATGTTTAGCTATGGGTTGATATGCTCTAACTAAGGGCGGTTGTAAAATAGATGAAGAAAAGGTTGATGCATTGAAAAAATTTACTCTCTTTTTAGGATCTTCTCCGTATTCATTTTTTCCCGATACACCTTCTGAAAAAAGTAAAAAGAAAGGATTATAGAAAGGTAAAAGCACATACCAGCCGCTTTGCCCCAAGTCGTGTGAACGTTTCACTGATTGAGCTAAAATAAACCAAAACAAAAATGTAAAGAATAAAAACTTTATTACTATTCCTAGAGTTACTACGGCATCTATTACACCCAAAAATATAAGAGCAAAATAATCTATAATAATAGATAGTCCAAACTCTGTACGCCTAATACGTCCTTCAAAAAGAAAGATATTCTTAAACATATATCACTAATTTATAATTATCTTATCTTTCTTATTCCTAACTTTATAGTTATTACTGCTGAATAGCATTTAAATACTCACAAGCTTTAGGACTATTATTCCTACACCCCTTCTCAAACCAGTAAATAGCCCTTTTTTGTGATTTATCCACACCAGTACCAGCATAATAGCAAAATCCTAAAATAGTTTGAGCCTCCTTGTCTCCTTGGTTAGCTGCTTTTTCAAACCAAAAGATAGCCTTAGTATACGACTGAGGTACTCCCTGCCCCTTGAAATAATAAGAACCTAAATTGCGTTGTGCCTCAACATCACCTTGATTAGCAGCTTTCTCATACCAAAGTACCGCATCACTATCTGATTGTGCTACTCCTAAACCTTTGTAGTAACAATATCCTAAAAAACTCTGTGCCTCTGCAAAATCTTGATCAGCTGCTTTCTGAAACCACAATACAGCTTGTTCATCCGATTGTTTTACTCCTTGCCCTTTGTGATAGCACACACCTAATTTCGATTGAGCCTCAGCATACCCCTGTTCAGCTGCTTTCTGAAACCAATAAGCTGCTTTTTCATAAGACTGTACAACTCCTTTCCGATAGTAATAACAAAGTCCTAATTTCGTCTGTGATTTTACATCACCTTGTTCTGCTGCTTTTTCATACCAAGAAACAGCTTTAGGAAAGGACTGAGGTACTCCAATACCTTTTTCATAATTAGTTGCCAAACGCACTTGAGCTTCCATATCACCCTTTGTGGCTTTCTCTACCAAAGTCTTAAAGTCTTCCCGTTGAGCATGACTCATACCAAAGAAAAATAGCAAGCAAACAAACCAAGCTTTAAAGCAAAGTTTGTTCAGTTTTTTTAATACTCTTGAGTTGAATATTATATTCATATGTCAGCGAATTAAAAGTTAATAATAATGATAGTGAAGAGGTCAGTTTTATATTATATTATATTTTATTCGATGGCAAAGATAAAACATTATTTTATACAAAACAAGTTTTTTTTGATTATTTCTTACACACCTCTCAAAAATAGGCAATATATCATAACATATAAAATAAAGGAATCTTTTTAGTATATTTTATCTTTATTAAATCTTCGTTCATTCTTCGTTCATTCTTCGTTCATTCTTCGTTCATTCTTCGTTCATTCTTCGTTTATTGTTCGTCTTTTCTTCGTCTTAGCTTCGCTCTTCCTTCGAATAAACCCTAATTTTCAAGTATATCACTTACCTCATAAGCTTTTTTTTCCTACTCAATCAAAAACTTTTCACTCTTAACTTTTTACATATTCTTTGTATAACAATTGTTCAAGATTCATATAAGGTTCATATAAGTTAAGACCTTTTTGCGATATACAGTTTTATAAATTCTCCTACTTTCTCTCCAAATCGTCCGCCCTCTTTCCAAGCAGTCCCACAACTTCAAACAATAAAAAAGAGCAATTCTTTATCAGAATTGCTCTTTTTATAAGAAGGCGGCGACATACTCTCCCACGTGACCGTAGTACCATCTGCGCTAAAAGGTTTAACTGCTCTGTTCGGAATGGTAAGAGGTGAGACCTTTGACTATAACCACCTTAAATCTTTTAGGTGTCAGGGGTCAGGGGTTAGGTTTCAGGGGAATCCCTGATGCCTATAACCTAGTGCCTGTAACCTTATTTTTTTAACATATAGGGATAAAAAACATATCTTAACTAACTTCTTAAGAGATTAATAATTGATAAAACATAAGTAGTATTACACTTTCTTACTTCTTATCTCTTAACTCTTATCTATAAAAAAGAATACTGCGCGAAAAGTCTACGGGTGATTAGTATTACTCGGCTATGATGTTACCACCGTTACACCTGTAACCTATCAACGTGGTCATCTCCCACGACCCTTAAAAGAAATCTCATCTTGTGGCGGGTTTCGTACTTATATGCCTTCAGCACTTATCCCATCCGCACTTAGCTACTCTGCTATGCCCTTGGCAAGACAACAGATACACCAGCGGTGCGTCCAACTCGGTCCTCTCGTACTAGAGTCAGATCCACGCAAATTTCTAACGCCCACAGTAGATAGAGACCGAACTGTCTCACGACGTTCTGAACCCAGCTCGCGTGCCACTTTAATGGGCGAACAGCCCAACCCTTGGGACCTTCTCCAGCCCCAGGATGTGACGAGCCGACATCGAGGTGCCAAACCCCCCCGTCGATGTGAGCTCTTGGGGGAGATCAGCCTGTTATCCCCGGCGTACCTTTTATCCTTTGAGCGATGGCCCTTCCATACGGAACCACCGGATCACTATGCTCTACTTTCGTACCTGATCGACTTGTTGGTCTCTCAGTCAAGCTCCCTTATGCCATTGCACTCTTCGCACGGTTACCAAGCGTGCTGAGGGAACCTTTAGAAGCCTCCGTTACTCTTTTGGAGGCGACCACCCCAGTCAAACTACCCTCCACGAATTGTCCCCTGCATCGCAGGGTTAGACCTCAGATAAGCAAAGGGTGGTATTTCAACAACGACTCCACAACTACCGGAATAGCCGCTTCCAAGTCTCCCACCTATCCTACGCATCACTTATCCAAGACCAATACGAAGATATAGTAAAGGTGCACAGGGTCTTTTCGTCCCACTGCGGGTAATCGGCATCTTCACCGATACTACAATTTCACCGAGCTCATGGCCGAGACAGTGTCCAAATCGTTACACCATTCGTGCAGGTCGGAACTTACCCGACAAGGAATTTCGCTACCTTAGGACCGTTATAGTTACGGCCGCCGTTTACTGGGGCTTCAATTCAAACCTTCGCTTACGCTAAGCTCTCCTCTTAACCTTCCAGCACCGGGCAGGTGTCAGACCCTATACCTCATCTTTCGATTTTGCAGAGTCCTGTGTTTTTGATAAACAGTCGCTTGGACCTTTTCACTGCGGCCTATCGCTAGATAGGCGACCTTTCTCCCGAAGTTACAGGTCTATTTTGCCTAGTTCCTTAGCCATGAATCTCTCGAGCGCCTTAGAATTCTCTTCCCAATCACCTGTGTCGGTTTACGGTACGGGCATTAATCTTCGCTTTTCTTGGAAACGTTGTCACCACTCTATCACCTCGGCCGAAGCCTCAGTGTACTATCAAAGCTATAACTGCTCCTTTAACGTACTATTCCGTCAGTACGCGGTAGTTATCTCGTTCCGTCACTTTTATTAGATTAATGGTACAGGAATATTAACCTGTTGTACATCCACTTCCCCTGCTCGGGTGCGCGTTAGTCCCCGACTAACCCTCAGCTGATTAGCATAGCTGAGGAAACCTTGATCTTTCGGCGGGCAGGTTTCTCGCCTGCCTTATCGTTACTTATGCCTACATTTTCTTTTCTATCAGCTCCACTATGGCTCACGCCTTTAGCTTCAACGCCTATAGAATGCTCCCCTACCGGTAGGTACTTCTGTACTACCCCATAGCTTCGGTAATATGCTTATGCCCGTTTATTATCCATGCCCAACCGCTCGACTAGTGAGCTGTTACGCACTCTTTAAATGTATGGCTGCTTCCAAGCCAACATCCTAGCTGTCAGTGCAGTCAGACCGCGTTTGGTCAACTTAGCATATATTTGGGGACCTTAGCTGATGGTCCGGGTTCTTTCCCTTTAGGATATGGACCTTAGCACCCATACCCTCACTGCTGATGAGCATTTAATAGCATTCGGAGTTTGTCAGGAATTGGTAGGCGATGAAACCCCCGCATCCAATCAGTAGCTCTACCTCTATTAAACTCACTTCAACGCTGCACCTAAATGCATTTCGGGGAGTACGAGCTATTTCCCAGTTTGATTGGCCTTTCACCCCTACCCTCAGGTCATCCGAAGTCTTTTCAACGACAACCAGTTCGGTCCTCCACGCTGTGTTACCAGCGCTTCAACCTGCCCAAGGGTAGATCACCAGGTTTCGCGTCTACTACTACCAACTATTAATCGCCCTATTCAGACTCGCTTTCGCTACGGATTCGTATCTGAAATACTTATCCTCGCTGGTAACAGTAACTCGTAGGCTCATTATGCAAAAGGCACGCTGTCACAGCCTAAAGCTGCTCCAACCGCTTGTAAGCGTATGGTTTCAGGGTCTATTTCACTCCGTTATTCACGGTTCTTTTCACCTTTCCCTCACGGTACTAGTTCACTATCGGTCTCTCAGGAGTATTTAGCCTTACCGGATGGTCCCGGCAAATTCAGTCAAGGTTCCACGTGCCCCGACCTACTCAGGATACCCATAAGATTTATAAAACTGTGCCTATACGAGACTTTCACTCTCTATGGTGTGTCTTTCCAAACACTTCTAATCCAGCTTTACAACCTATATCTGGGTCCTACAACCCCCATATTGCCGTAACAATATGGGTTTGGGCTAATCCCATTTCGCTCGCCACTACTCTGGGAATCACTTTTGTTTTCTTCTCCTCCGCCTACTTAGATGTTTCAGTTCAGCGGGTTTGCCCATCTTTACGATGTAGTACATCTTCAATGTACTGGGTTGCCCCATTCGGATATTTGCGTATCATATCGTATGTGCCAATCCACGCAACTTTTCGCAGCTTATCACGTCCTTCTTCGCCTCTGAGAGCCTAGGCATCCCCCATACGCCCTTACATAACTTTTCGCGCTTGTAGTCCTAGTCAATTGACAATTAACAATTGATAATTGACAATTATCTAGGTACCTCTCGTTCTCTTTGATTCTTTTTAATATTTCGTTAGATGATCAATAAATCCTTATTGATCTCTTATGCTCTTTATCCCAATATGTCAATGTACTGCTTCCTCACCCTCACCCTAACCCTCTCCAAAGGAGAGGGGGTTTTAGGGAGTGTTTGTGGAGAATAAGGGATTCGAACCCTTGACCCCCTGCGTGCAAGGCAGGTGCTCTAGCCAGCTGAGCTAATTCCCCCTGTCTCTAGGTAAGAGATATGAGGTAAGAGGTAAGAGGATTCTTCCTCCAGCTCACTCCTAGAAATTTCCTTCTTTAGCTTCTTGTAGTCCCAGGCAGACTCGAACTGCCGACCTCTACATTATCAGTGTAGCGCTCTAACCAGCTGAGCTATGAGACTTTGTTCTTTTAGGTAAAAGGTAAGAGATAAGAGATTTCTTCCTCTCTATCAATTACTCTGTACCTTATTTTTTTGTTGACAGCAAGATTTAAAGAATCAAATATACCATTAGTCCTTTAATCGTTAATAATTAACCATTAATAATTTAATCGGTCTTCTCTAGAAAGGAGGTGTTCCAGCCGCACCTTCCGGTACGGCTACCTTGTTACGACTTAGCCCCAGTCACTAGTTTTACCCTAAACAGCTCCTTGCGGTGACCGTCTTCAGGTACTCCCAGCTTCCATGGCTTGACGGGCGGTGTGTACAAGGCCCGGGAACGTATTCACCGGATCATGGCTGATATCCGATTACTAGCGATTCCAGCTTCACGGAGTCGAGTTGCAGACTCCGATCCGAACTGTGACCGTCTTTATAGATTCGCGCCTGCTCACGCAGTGGCTGCTCTCTGTAACGGCCATTGTAGCACGTGTGTAGCCCAAGATGTAAGGGCCGTGATGATTTGACGTCATCCCCACCTTCCTCTCGGTTTGCACCGGCAGTCCCATTAGAGGGCTCGACTTAACTCGTTAGCAACTAATGGCAGGGGTTGCGCTCGTTATAGGACTTAACCTGACACCTCACGGCACGAGCTGACGACAACCATGCAGCACCTTGAAAACTGTCCGAAGAAAAAGGTATCTCTACCCCTGTCAGTCCCCATTTAAACCTTGGTAAGGTTCCTCGCGTATCATCGAATTAAACCACATGCTCCACCGCTTGTGCGGGCCCCCGTCAATTCCTTTGAGTTTCATTCTTGCGAACGTACTCCCCAGGTGGGATACTTATCACTTTCGCTTAGCCACTCAGATTACTCCAAACAGCTAGTATCCATCGTTTACAGCGTGGACTACCAGGGTATCTAATCCTGTTCGCTCCCCACGCTTTCGTCCATCAGCGTCAATTAATTGTTAGTAATATGCCTTCGCTATCGGTGTTCTGTGTAATATCTAAGCATTTCACCGCTACACTACACATTCCAACTACTTCACAACCATTCAAGACCAACAGTTTCAAAGGCAGTTGCTTAGTTGAGCTAAGCGCTTTCACCTCTGACTTACCAGCCCGCCTACAGACCCTTTAAACCCAATGATTCCGGATAACGCTCGCATCCTCCGTATTACCGCGGCTGCTGGCACGGAGTTAGCCGATGCTTATTCGTAAGGTACCGTCATCAAACTACGCGTAGCCCTTATTCTTCCCTTACAAAAGCAGTTTACAACCCATAAGGCCGTCATCCTGCACGCGGCATGGCTGGATCAGTCTTCCGACCATTGTCCAATATTCCTCACTGCTGCCTCCCGTAGGAGTCTGGTCCGTATCTCAGTACCAGTGTGGGGGACATCCCTCTCAGAACCCCTATCTATCATCGCCTTGGGGAGCCGTTACCTCTCCAACTAGCTAATAGAACGCATACTCATCTTTCACCACCAAGGCTTTAATAGTTGTGTGATGCCACACTACTATACTATGGGGTATTAATCCAAATTTCTTCGGGCTATCCCCCAGTGAAAGGCAGATTGTATACGCGTTACGCACCCGTACGCCGGTCTCAGTTACCCGAAAGTAACTTCCCCCTCGACTTGCATGTGTTAGGCCTGCCGCTAGCGTTCATCCTGAGCCAGGATCAAACTCTTCATCGTTAAAATCTTTTATATCTTCTAACCGACTTTTAGTTATTGACTTCAGGTTTCACTCAATTCTTTAAATCTTTCTTTGTGCTGTACAACATTATGTCAATGTACGTGTTGTTCTTTCCGCTCCAGAGGCATTACTATCCTCTTTTGCGGGTGCAAAGGTAC
>NZ_AJZR01000048.1:0-5295 GCF_000271925.1 Capnocytophaga sp. oral taxon 412 str. F0487
ACAAAACAAACAAATTTCCGGTACTGTTACCGATGAGAAAGGCACTCCTCTTCCCGGAGTGAGTGTGCAAATCAAATCAACTACCCGTGGGGTAGCTACCGATTTTGATGGTAAATATAGCATTGAAGCCTCTCCTGGCAACGTGCTATTGTTCAGTTCTATGGGCTATGCCTCCCAAGAAAAAACCGTTGGCAAGGGGGGGGGTAATAGCTTGATTATCAACGTTCAACTGAAAGAAGATACCCAAGAATTGGGTGAAGTAGTAGTAGTGGGCTATGGTACCCAAAAGAAAGAAAACCTTACGGGAGCTGTAGCTACAGTAGACACTAAGAAATTAGCAACGCGCCCTTCCTCAAACATCGCTAAAGCATTACAAGGAACGGTAGCAGGGGTAACCATTATCTCTCGCCCTGGAGGTACAAGTCTTAACATTCGCGGGCGCGGTAACTTAGGTAATTCCGATCCTCTTTATATTGTAGATGGGATAGAGGTAACCACTAATTTTTTCAATTCTATAGACCCTAATAGTATTGAAAGTATCTCTTTCTTAAAAGATGCTTCATCAGCAGCTATCTATGGCGCAAAAGCTGCTTATGGGGTTGTATTGGTTACTACCAAATCAGCAAGATCAGGAGTGATGCAAATTAGCTACGATGGGTCTACAAGTATGCAAATGCCTACTTACTTGCCTGATATGGTAAATTCAGCTGAATATGCTGAGATGTTTACCAAAGCAGAACGCAATTCAGGAATAGCCGAAGCAAACCTCACTTTCACCCCTGAAATGATACAAAAGTATCGCGATGGCTCCGACCCCGACCGTTATCCCAATACCAATTGGTTCGACTTAATTCTAAGAAAAAGAGCTTTCTTAAACAAACATAATGTACAGTTTTCAGGAGGTTCTGATAAGTTTAAGTACATATTAGGTACAGGTTTTCTTCGAGAAGAAGGTATTACAAGAGGAGAATCAACTAATCGGTATAACATCAACTCCAAAACTTCTTCTGAAATTAAAAAATGGCTCACAATCACCTCTAATGTAAATCTTATTTACACCAAATACGATCTCCCTAACGGGGGTGCAACAATGATTGAGTCTCTTCGTACTCCTCCTACTCAAGTAGCCAAACATTCTAATGGTGAATGGGGGTCTGTACGCAATGGTCGTACAACAACAGGGGAAGAAGCTTCCTTAAACCCCTTGCGTATGTGGGCTGAAAACGGACGAAAAAACTCTATTACTCGTCGTATATTAGGCTCTGTTTCTGCTGAAATACGCCCTATAAACGATTTAAAAATAACCAATCTCTTCAGTTATAATTATTTCGATTACCGATATTTCAATTTTACAAATAAGCGTAAAGGAGTCCCTAATTTTCTAAATCCTGCCGCAGGTATTATTCCTGCTTCTGGTTCCGATGTAAACCAAATGGAATTAGATTGGCAATATTCCGATAAATTTACCTATAACGGTTGGTTAAACTACGATACTGTGTTCAATGAAAAGCATTCAGTAAGTATAATGCTTGGAACACAAGCTGACATATATAATTATCGCCGTTTAACTGTAGGTAGAAAAAACTTTGCAAGTAACAGTATGAACGATTTTACAGGAGGTTCATCAAAAGAGTCTGACCAACTTAAAACCAACGGACAAGAAAATACTAATTTTTATGAAGAAGAAAGTATCAATTCTTATTTTGGTAGGATAGGTTACACTTACGACCAAAGATACCTTTTCGAAGCCAATTTCCGCGCCGATGCCTCTTCTCGTTTCGCTAAAGGCGGTCGTTGGGGTTACTTCCCTTCTTTCTCCGTAGGTTGGCGTATAGACCAAGAAAAATTTATGGAAAACATCTCTTGGATTAATGGGCTTAAACTGCGTGCCAATTGGGGAAAGAATGGTAATATAAAAAATGTAGGTCTGTACGATACTTATTCTACATACGAAAATACAGGTACTGTAGTAATAGGAGGTGAAAGTAAAACAGTGCTTACCGAAGGGCGTATTGGTAACCCAAATCTTACTTGGGAAACTACAACCACTACTGACTTAGGTCTTGATGTAAATATTGCCAAAGGACTTTTCGGTCTCACCTTTGATTACTACAACCGTTTGACTGATGGTATTTTAGTTCGTGCTAATGACATAATGGAAGAAACAGGATTGTCAAAAAATCAAATTCCTGCACGTAATGTAGGAAAAGTACGCAACAAAGGTGTAGAATTTGTAGTTTCACACCGAAAAGAGTTTGGAGATTTCTCTTATAATATTGCTGTCAATGCCACTTATAACAAAAATATCATTGAAGACTTAGGAGATAAAGTAGATGAATTACCCCCTGATAGTTACTGGATATTCCGCAGAGGTGGCTCAGTAGGTGATTTCTATATGTACCAAGTAAATGGTATCTATACTCCTGAAGATATTAAAAAAGGAAGATTTATACCTCTTGGTGACCAAAAACCTGAAGAAGGTATGTTGCGCTATGTAGATATCAATGGTGATGGTGTTATTAATGATAAAGACCGTACAGTAGTAGCTAATGATGTCCCAAAATGTACTTATGGTATTAATTTAGATTTGAATTATAAAAACTTTTCTCTTTCCATAATGGGACAAGGAGTAACTGATGTGAAGGTATATATGGATAATGAAGCTTCACAGGCTTTCTTTAATTACTCAGTACCAAGAAAATGGCAAACTAATAACTGGAGCCCTGATAATCAAGACGCTTCTTATGTTAAGCTGTTCTCTCCCTCCGACAAACGCTATGAGTATAACAACAAAATGTCATCTTATTGGTTATTTGATGCTTCTTATTTTAGAATCAAAAATATAACTCTTAGTTATACTTTACCTGATGAGGTACAAAAGCTATTAGGGGTAACCAATGCTCGTGTATATCTTTCGGGAGATAACCTATTTACTTTTAGAGGCGATAAACGTATGAAAGATTTCGACCCCGAAGTAGCCAGCGGTCGCGGTTATTCAATAGGTATGAAATCTTATACTGCAGGTTTATCTTTTTCTTTCTAACCTTATCATAACTATTAAATTTAAAAACAATGAAAAATATCATACAAAAATCATTCATTGTACTTGCATTATTAGGTGCAATGGGTTGTGGTGACGATTTTTTCGATAAATCACCTCAAGGCTCTATAGACTCTTCTAAGATAAATGCTGAGCTTTTTGTACAATTACGTAACAATATCTATCGTCAGATACCCGATGGATATGAGGGAATATTTCTAGATGGATATGCTGATAATGGATATTCACGTAATGCTTGGGACAGCAATGGGTCTGCTGTACAAAACAATACCTTAGATGGAGGATTAAATTTTGGATATGCAGGTTACTTCCAAAGTATACGTGCGTGTAACCAAGTAATAAAAAAAGCTGACAATTATCCAGAGATTCCCGTTAATGATAGAGAAAAATACAAAGCTGAAGCTCGCGTAATGCGTGCTTGGCTATATGGAATAGCATCTCTCTATTTTGGTGATATAGCCCTTTCAACAGACGTTAGTAATGATTTTCCCGATGGGCTTCCTCGTAATCCTGCCTCTGAAGTTAGGACTTGGGTACTCAAAGAGTTAGACGAAGCCATTGCTATATTGCCACAAACCAATGATAAGGGCTATTTTAACAAAGCTATGGCAACCGCTATTAAAGCACGTATGGCTTATTACTTTGGTAAATATGACCAAGCCGAAGTGGCTGCCCGCTATGTAATTGACAACGGTGGATATCGCCTGCATCAAGTAGCCTCTCTTTCTGCTGATATGGTAAAAGACGGTGAATACTTTAAGAAATTCGTAGACTTTTCTGCTTATGGTATTAATGAAAATACTTTTATCAAAGGACTTTTTAATTACCAAGATATTTGGAAAGCTGATAATAGTCCGGAAACTATAATAGCCAAAGAATACATTGCCAATCCACAAAATAGTAGTTGGGTACGTGTAACTTGTTTGCTCACTCCTAATCTCGTAGAAAAACAAGCGTGGGCTACTATTGTACCTACTCAAGAATTAGTAGATGCTTATTGGACAACCGATGGTAAAACCAAGCCCACTCTCTCTACTATGGATCAACGCATTAAAGACTATAAAGCATTGGCTGATGAGATTAAAGGAATTGAAAATACCAATAAGAAAACTTTTAATGAAGCAGTAAACAGTATAGAAAATTCTTTACCTAATAAAGCCTATCTAAGTCAGTTTAAGAATAGGGATAGTCGTTTATATGCTTCTATTATTTTTCCATATTCAGCGGTAAACAAATATCGTCCTAATGAATATCAACACTATGTACCCGAAGTAAATAATTATGGTGAAAGTGGCTACGCTTTCAGAAAAATGAGTGGTGCTGATGATGTTATTCCTATATCAGGGGGTGCTTACTATGGAACAGGAGTTGATTTCCCTGTAATTCGCTTAGCCGAAATGTTACTTATTTACGCCGAAGCTCATACCCAAAATACAGGTTATGATGGTACAGTAGTAGCTGAGCTCAACAAATTGCGCACTCGTGCGGGTATGCCCGAAGTACTTACCGGTCTTTCCAAAAACGATGCTCTCGACTTTATTCGTAAAGAACGCCGTATAGAGTTGGCTGGTGAGGGCTTGCGCTTTTTCGACATTCGTTTGTATGAAGACGATACTCGCAACGGAGGCTTTAAAGGTACCGAGGCTGCAAGTGTAGTAATGAGAGGACAAATAAAAGATGTTGTAGGGAAATTAGGTGCTGAGAAAATATGGGCACCTCGCTTAATGTATATGCCCCTCCCCACTACTGCTTTAGACAAAAACAAAAACGCTGGTATGAAACAAAACCCAGGATATTAATCAGATTCTAATAACACAAAAAGGCTATCTTGAAAAATTATTTTCTTAGGATAGCTTTTTATTATTGAATTGTTAAACTTTTAACAAAATATTTTAATAAAAAGTTACGAAAATATTTGCTTTATATTCTTTTTTATTAGTATATTTGCACCATTAAATAACCAATAAAAAGTTTTGGAAGTATGAAACGAAAAATCTTCTTATTGCTAATAGCTCTATGGAGTACTACCTCTCTGCTATGGGCACAAAACAAACAAATTTCCGGTACTGTTACCGATGAGAAAGGCACTCCTCTTCCTGGAGTGAGTGTGCAAATCAAATCAACTACCCGTGGGGTAGCTACTGATTTTGATGGTAAATATAGCATTGAAGCCTCTCCAGGCAACGTGCTATTGTTCAGTTTTATGGGCTATGCTTCCCAAGAAAAAACCATTG